>JAGGWE010000195.1 GCA_021157665.1 Sulfurimonas sp. | reverse complement strand
GCTAAAGCTGTTTTTGTATCAGACAAATATCTCTCAACCATAGAAGAGTGTGAAGAATCTGATATAACATTTGTTATAAAACTTGATGATTTAAAGTTAGTCAATGAATTAACAAATCAAAGTTATATCTCAAAATTAACTCAAAAAATCTCAAAATCATCAAAAGAGATTTCAATACCAGATGAAGATGATTTAGCTGCTCTTCTTTATACTTCAGGAACAACTGGTCACTCAAAAGGGGTAATGCTTTCTCATAAAAATTTAGTTACAAATGCTATGAGTGCTTTTGTTCAAGTAGATATAAAACCAGATGATGTGTTTTTATCAATCTTACCATTAGCCCACACTCTTGAATGTACTACTGGACTAATAATCCCTATTTTACATGGTTCTAGTGTTTACTATATAGATAAAGTACCTACTCCTAGTGTCTTACTAAAAGCTTTTAGCACTGTAAAACCAACAATGATGGTAAGTGTTCCTCTTATCATCGAAAAAATTTATAAAAATAAAGTTTTACCAAAATTTATAGGTTCATTTTTAATGAGAAATCTATATAAAATTCCTTTTGTTAGAAAAAAACTAAATAAAATTGCAGGTAAAAAACTAATAGAAACTTTTGGTGGAAGATTAAGATTTTTTGGTATTGGTGGAGCTGGAATATCTCCATTTGTTGAAAAATTTCTAATAGAAGCAGAGTTCCCATTTGTTGTTGGTTATGGCTTGACAGAAACAGCCCCTCTTTTAAGTGGTTCCGTTCTTGGAAGTACCATTAAACTAAAATCAGCTGGCTTAGCAATGGCAGGTGTAGAGTTAAAAATCAAAGATGCCAATCCAGTAACTAAAGAGGGTGAAATTATTGCTAAATCACCTAGTGTAATGATAGGTTACTACAAAAATGAGAAACAAACTGCTGAAGTTATGGAAGATGGATGGTTTTTAACTGGAGACTTAGGTTATATAGATGATGATGGTTTCCTTTTCATCAGTGGCAGAAGTAAAAATGTTATCATAGGTTCAGGTGGAGAAAATATTTATCCTGAACAGATAGAAGCAACAATAAATCAAAATGAAGCAGTTTTAGACTCTCTAATGATGATGCAAGACAACAAACTTATCGCAAGAATTCATTTAGATTATGAACTAATAGATAAAAAATTTCATGCAGAAAAAAATCCTGATATACAAGTAAGAGAAGATATAGCTAACTTCTTAGAAGAGATGCGTCAAAATGTAAATTCACAAATATCATCTTTTAGCAGAATGGTTAAATTTGTTGAACAAATAGAACCATTTGTAAAAACACCTACTAAAAAGATTAAAAGATATTTATATACTGAGTAAAACTCAGTATATAAATTTATTTAAATTGTGGTTGAATGAAAGGGATAATTTGTTTCTTACGACTTAAAACTCCATCTAACCAAACTTGAGAGTTTTCAAGTTTAATATCAAAAGCTTTTTCAATTTTAGAATCATCATCACTTACAGTTAAAAGTGTTGAACCCTCTTTCATGATGTCTGTTAAAAGAACGATTACAGTATGAAGTCCATTTTCATCTTTCATAGCTTTCATATCAGCTAAAAGTTCATCTTTTCTATCATCAAGAACTGAAATATCTACCATCTCAAGTTGATTAATCCCAACCTTAGAACCGTTCATCTCAAACTCTTTATAGTCTCTTGTATTTAGATTACGAGCAGATGCACCATCAACTGCTGATTTTGCTATAAACATCTCCATCGCAAGTGCTTTATAATCTTCAATACCACAAATTTCAGCTAACTCTTTAACAATTTTTGTGTCAACTTTTGTACAAGTTGGTGATTTAAAAATTACAGTATCACTTAAAATCGCACACATCATCATCCCTGCAAGATTTTTTGGAATCTCTACACCATAATAATCAAACATCTCTTTTATAATAGTGTTTGAACAACCTATTGGGCGTATCCAACATTCTAATGGAGTATCAGTAGTTAAATCACCAAGTTTATGATGGTCAACTATACCTAAAATAGTTGCTTCCATAATATCTTTAGGAGCTTGTGCCTTATCTGAAAAATCAACCAAGTAAACACTCTCACCAGCAACAGAAGTTTTAAGTTCAGGTGCAACTCCATCAAACTTATCTAAAATAAACTGAGTTTCAACAGAAATCTCACCTTGGCATGTGGGAATACAATCTTCACCCAACTGATTTTTTAAATACGCTAGTGCCATAGCACCTATAATAGAATCACTATCTGGACTAGTATGTCCAAAAATATATGTTGACATTATTCTGCAACTCTATAAATAAGTTGACCTGCTAATTCCATATATACACTCTTTTTTAAGTGATCTATTTTATCCATATTAATTACTGCATAATTTTTTATAGTTTTATCTAAATCTTCATAATCATGTGTTTCTGCAAGCATCGCTTCCATAACTGCAATTCTTTGTATTAAAAGATCAAACTCATCTTTGATTAAATCTTCACTTAATTGTGCTGAAATATCCCAATATTTTGAAACTGGACTTCCTGCAAAAATATCATCTTCATCTTCAAATAACGCATCAAATTTACCCATGATTTTCCTTGTTTTTTTATAATTTTAATTAAAAAGAATATTATCACAAATGAAATAAGCAATAGATTAAAAAAAACATTAAAGTTTTGGTTATAGCAAAGGCTTTATTTGGAACCGATGATTTATCTTCGGTAGAGTTTGCTAAAAAAATTCAAGCCCTTGTGCTAACACCAAAGCGAAGATGAATCATCGCTTCCGATGGAGATATAAAACAAATTAAATATGGAACCGATGATTTATCTTCGGTAGAGTTTGCTAAAAAAGTTCAAGCCCTTGTGCTAACACCAAAGCGAAGATGAATCATCGCTTCCGATTGATTAGAATAGCGCTTACTTTTTATGTAAAGCTAACTCTTTTTCTAAGTATTCACCAGTAAAACTACCAGTTTCTTTAAACCCACATGCCAAATCTTCAGGAGTACCCTCTGCAATGATAAGACCACCACCGGAGCCACCCTCTGGACCCATATCTATAACCCAGTCAGCATTTTTAATCATATCTAGATTATGCTCGATAATAAGCATAGAGTTACCAAGTTCAACAAACTTATGTAGTACACCGGTAAGTCTATCAACATCTGCAAAGTGAAGTCCTGTTGTTGGTTCATCTAAGATATAAAGTGTTTTACCTGTATCTTTACGGCTTAGTTCTTTTGAGAGTTTAATTCTTTGAGCCTCACCACCTGAAAGTGTTACTGCATTTTGCCCAAGAGAGATATATCCAAGTCCAACATCTACAATAGTTTTTAGCTTAAGGTTTATCTTTGGAATTGGCTCAAAAAATTTAAATGCTTCATCAACACTCATAGCAAGAACATCTGCTATTGATTTACCTTTATATAAAACCTCTAAAGTTTGTTGATTATATCTTTGTCCATGGCATGTGTCACATTTCACATTTATATCTGGTAAAAAGTGCATCTCGATTTTAATCTCACCCTCACCTTGACACTTCTCACATCTACCACCCTTAACATTAAAACTAAATCTTGAAGTTGTATAACCTCTGATAGAAGCCTCTTTTGTTTGGCTAAACAGATTTCTAATCTCATCCATAACACCTGTATATGTTGCAGGATTACTTCTAGGGGTTCTACCTATCGGGCTTTGGTCAAGATAAATTACCTTATCAACATGCTCAAGTCCCGTTATCTCAACACCAGCTACTTTATTCACTTTTCTTGCATGATTTAGTAACTCTCTTGCTGTTGGTAAAAGAGTTTGAAGCATAAGTGAACTTTTTCCACTTCCACTTACACCTGTGATACATACGAAGTTATTTAAAGGAATTTTTACACTTAAATCTTTGATATTATTTAGAGTTACATTTTTTATCTCTATATATTTATCTTGTTCTCTTCTATAAAAATACTCTATCTGTTTTCTTCCATAAAGATAATCAGCAGTTAGTGTTCTAGCTTTTTTTAGCTTATCTAGTTTTCCAGCAAAAACAACCTCACCACCAAACTTCCCTGCTCCACTACCAATATCTACAATAAAATCAGCATTTTCAATAGTCTCTTTATCATGTTCAACAACAATAACAGAGTTACCTTTTTCTTGTAAACTTCTAAGAGTACGAATTAGCTTTTTAGTATCTCTCTCATGAAGTCCAATACTTGGCTCATCTAAAACATACATAACACCCGTTAAACCAGAACCAATCTGTGAAGCGATACGAATTCTCTGAGCCTCTCCACCACTAATACTTCTAGCATCACGACCTAAAGTTATATAACCAAGTCCAACATCAAATAAAAAGTAAAGTCTCTCTCTAATCTCATTTAAAATAGGTTTAGCAACCTGAGTATTTTGGTCATCAAGATAATCAAAATTTGTAGTATCTGCAAACCATTCGTAGGTTTTAGCGATTGGCATCTCTAAAAGTTCTGCGATACCTTTTCCTCCAACCCTAACAGCTAAAGATTCTCTTTTTAAACGGTTAGATTCACAAATATTACAAATTTTTTCACTCATGTAATCAGCTAACTCTTTTTCATCTTTGAACATATCATAAGCAATTCTTATTATCCCAGGGAAAAGTCTTTTTACGGTATGATTTTTCCAAAGAAACTCAACTTCATCTATATTTCCGTGTAAAATAGCTTTTTGTTGATGTGGTTCAAGTTCTGAATATGGAACTGTAATATCAATCTTATTATGCTTACAAAAACCTTTTAAAAATGTAAAATAGTAACCCTTGTTAAAACCATAAACAATTTTTACAGCACCCTTTTCAATACTTAAATCTTGATCGATAATCTTCTCATGGTCAAGTGCATAACGAAGCCCCAAACCATCACACTCAGGACATGCACCTTTTGGCGAGTTAAATGAAAAAGAAAGAGGTTCAAGTGGGTCAAAACTAATCTTACAATCAAAACAAGCATTATGCTCTGAATAGTGAATACTTTGTTTTTTTATCCCTAACTCTTCATGATTTAAAATATCAATCTCTAACTCACCATAAGACTCTTTTAAAGCTTTTTCAACATCGGCTGCGATTCTCTCTTTGTTATCAGCTTTTACTACAACTCTATCAATTACTACCTTGATTGTATGCTTTTTAGTCTTGCTAAGTTCTATCTCATCATCAAGACGAACCATAACACCATCTATCATCGCTCTTACATAACCCTTATGAACCAAAGATTCGAGCATATCAGCATAAGAGCCTTTTTTATCTCTTACAAGTGGAGCAAGAAGTACAAGTTTTGCACCCTCTGGAAGTTTTGCCACCTCACCAATAATATCTGAAGCTGACATCTGAGAAATAACTTTGCCACATTTATGGCAATGCTGAATCCCAACACGAGCATATAAAAGTCTAAAATAATCATATATCTCTGTAATAGTCCCAACAGTCGAACGAGGATTTTTACTTGTAGTTTTTTGGTCAATCGCAATAGCAGGAGTAAGCCCCTCTATCTTATCAACATCGGGCTTTCCAACTCTATCTAAGAATTGTCTTGCATATGAAGATAAAGACTCCATATATCGTCTTTGTCCCTCTGCATAAAGTGTATCAAAAGCTAAAGTTGACTTACCAGAACCACTGAGTCCTGTCATAACTATCAACTCATTTTTAGGTATTGTTAAATTTATATTTTTTAGATTATTTTCTCTTGCACCTGTTATAACTATTACATCTTTTTTAGCCATTTATAAAAACCCTATATATTAAATATAAAACCACTAAAAGGTAAAAACCTACTAGCAATCTTCTTTGTAAAACTGTACCTACTTTATCTTTTAAGTGTATTCCAACATAAACACCGATTAAGGATGCTAAGCCGATAATAACTCCACTCTCGTAATCCACATGCCCAACTATGGCATGTGAGATTAAACCTGCCACAGAAGAGAAAACCACAAAAAACAACCCTGCTGAGATGGCTTTTTTTAGTGGCACATGTAAAAATCCAACTAAAATAGGAACTAAAATAATACTTCCACCAACACCAATAGTCATACTCATTGCACCGAGTAGAATACCTATCGTCAAAAGAACTAATTTGGAAACTTCTATTTGCTCTCTATACTCTTTAGATTTGAAAAACATTCTAATCAATGCAAATATAGCAAATGAAAGAAAAATAAATTCTAAAGTATCATCATTAAAACTTGAAGTGATAAAACCACTAAGTAAAGCTCCTATAAATCCACCAACTCCAATTATAACAACCATAGGCACATCTAGCAAACCTTTTTTATTGTTAAGATAACTTCCAAAGGCTGAACTAAAGACCATTTGAACAACTGATATACCGATAGCAATTTTTGTCTCATATCCAAGCATTAAAAGAAGTGGAACTAAAATAGTACCTCCACCAATTCCAAAAAAACCAGATAATAAACCAACAAAAGAGCCAAGAAAAATCAATTCAATCATATACAGCCATAAACTTTTTTGGAATTATACTCCAACACACCTTTACTTTAATATTGGTTTGATATTTCATAAAGTATAATTAATATCAATTAAAGAAGGTTAATAATGTTAAAAAGTATAATAGAAGCAACTGAAAACTTTTGTATTCACCAAATTAGAGTTCCACATGCCATATTTAAGGATATAACTAAAACTAGAACACTTATTGCTTACATAGATATAGATATTCAAAAAGGTCAAAAACATAGAGTTTATATAGCTTCTGATTTTAACTTCATGCAGAGAGTTTCAAAACTCTTTTTAGAAGAAGATAAAAGTGATGAAGAAACGCTTATAGATATGACACTTGAAATCGCTAACCTTATTGTTGGAAGTGCTAAAGTGATTGCTGAAGAGGCAAATGAAAATACATATACTATTGGTACTCCTCATTTTGAAAAGATAGATACATTTGATTTTAAATATGATCAAGCTAGGCTTATTAAAGTTGAAAATGATGAGTTAATTATTGCAATCAAGGAACTAAGTTGATTAAAAAAAATCGTTATAGTTATGTTGATAATACAGAACCATATAATGCAGATAAAGAGTTATCATGGATGAATTACTCAGGACTTTTAGATATGAAAGTTGAATTTATCGCTGATTTAGGTGAGACTGAAGCATCTATTGCTGAGATACTTAAATATGAAAAAGGTTCTATTATCGACCTTAAAAAACCAGCTGGTGAATCTGTTGAAGCTTATGTTAATGGTCGAATTTTAGGAAAAGGTGAAGTTATGGTGTATGAAAAAAATCTTGCTATTCGTATAAATGAAATTTTAGATTCAAGTTCTGTATTATATCACTTAGCAAAAGAGAGAGCAGATGACTAAACTTTTACTTATTTTATTACTTCCTTTATTTTTAAACGCCTCAAAAATATTAAGTTATAATGTTTACGACAGAACGGATAGAGTTGATGTAATGATTACCTTTGACACTCCATATGAAGGAAAAATCAAGCAAAATACCACACCCTCTAAAATAACAATTAAACTTGAAGATACCTCAATCGAATCAACCAAAACAAAAAAATTATCTTCAAAATTTTTACACTCTTTGAATATCGTTCCATTATCTGGATATACTCAAATAGTAGCTCAAGTTCCATCATCTACAAAACTAAAAGCATCTAAAACATCTGATTCTTATGGACTTAGATTAAGATTTACTAATATCGTATCATCTAAAAATAATAGTTCCACTACTAAAGAAACAAAGCTGTTTTCAACACCTAAAGCGTCAAGCTCTTCAAAACTACCAACAAAACAAACCGAAGATATTTCTCAAAGCTATTATATAGTAATCGCTATTTTACTCATTGGTATTGCCCTTTTATTTGTTTTAAAAAATAAAATAAATACTACAAATAAACTAGGTAAATCAAATTCATGGTTATTTAAAGTAGCACAAGATGCTAAAAATAATGCTCAAGATGATGTTAGTATTAGATTTCAGAAAAATATTGATGAAAAGAACAGTGTAGTTATGCTTGATTTTATTGGTCAAAGTTATTTGGTTTTAATGGGTACAAATAATATTTTACTAGACAAATTTACAGATAATAAACCTGTAACACAAGATGATTTTGATACTATTTTACAAAATAGACACCAAGAGTTAGATGAATTTCTTAAAGAGGGTGAAACAAAAATAGAAAAAGATCCCATGCAAATTTACAAAGAAAAAGCTGCAAATATCTCATATACTGAGTAAAACTAAATAGTTATTCTATTTAGTTTGTGATTTTATAAAACTATCTTTTAAAAGTTTTTTAATTTTCTTAATATCATACATATTTAAAGAGTAACTCTCATCCATCACTTTATTTATATGATACACCTCAGTTACAGTTATTCCATATGGATCTTTTTTCTCTTTAGATAAAACCTCATAATCATCAAAAGAGTAAAGATATAAATTTTTACGAGTTTTTTGTATATAGTATGTTAAAACTATCTCATCTGAATGTTTCTTCTCTATAGCTACAACAACTCTTAAATCAGATGGATATTCATCAACATCTAACTTTAACATCTCACGAGCCTCTTCAATACTCATATATCCAATATAAAGCTTATTATATAGATCATGATAGCGTTGAACTTTATGATTCATTAAAAAGTACATATCTAAAACATGCTTTTTATGAGCTCTTAGTGTTCTTGTAATCCATGTCATAGTATTATAATATCTAAATGGATGTACTATTAATTTATGAGCTTCTAACATTTTATCAGATTTAATTATCTGTTTTGGCAATAACTTCTTGGCATGTGGATTTTGAATATATTCTAAAACATTCTTTGCAGAAAATTCATCTGTAAACCAAACTTTACAGTAAGATGGAAATTGTTTAGTTCCAGTAGCACCCTTATTTAAAATAATTAGAGCTTTTACCTCATAATGTGGAAAAATAATATCTAAAAGTGCTTTTTTCTTTCTAAGTCTTTTTCTCAATTTTAAAACAGATTTTACAAGTGTCATCTCTACAAAATATAGTTCTTTATCTTTAGTAATCAACATAGCATCAAATTCACTAATTTCTCTACTTTTAGTTCTATAAACAATCTGTTGTTTTTCACTAATAGAGAGTGTATTTGGATGTGATTTAAATCTATTTTGATGATAACCTTTTAAGATAAACTTATCAACTATCTCATTTTTCTCAGCATATCTAAGAAGTTTTTCATAAATAAAATTTTCAAAAACCTCACCCTCAAAAGAGCGATATGAACTCATATATAAAGGGTCATCTTCTGCTAACCCTTTTTTAATTAATGATAAAAGATGCTTTGTATTGTAATCATAATAAAAAAGATTATCTGCTATATCACCATCATCTAAAGTTTTTATCGATTCAGAAATTTCAAGCATTTTTAGGCAAACTCCCCATTTTTAAAAAACTCATCTATTATATCTCTAAATTCTTTAATATTACCTATTCTATTTACTTCATCTCTAAGTTTAGAAGCACCACGATACCCTTTTGTATAAGTATGTACATGCTTTCTAAACATAGGAACTCCATGCCCTCCATAAAACTCCATCATTTTATCAAAGTGTTCCATAATAATCTCATGCTTTAAACTCATGGATATATCTTTTTCACCACTTCTTAACTGATGAAAAATCCAAGGTGCACCAACAGCTCCACGACCAATCATAACACCATCAGTACCAGTATGCTCAAGCACCCATTTAGCTTTATCATAAGAGTCAATATCACCATTTGCAATAACAGGAATAGAGATAGCCTCTTTCATCTCTTTTATGGCATCATAATCAACTTCTGCTTTAAATTTACCAGCACGAGTTCTACCATGAACGGCTATAAAATCAGCTCCACTATCTTCAACCATTTTTGCTATATCTATATGGTTCTTTTTCTCAAATCCAAGTCTTACTTTAACACTTGTCATACTTTTATTTGATGTATCTTTAATAGTTTTAATAATTGAACCCATAAGAGGTAAATCTAAAAGTAATGAACTTCCACTTCCGTGACTTACAACTTTTGGAACAGGACAACCACAATTTAAATCAATTATATCTATCCCATCATGTTCATTAAGAATCTCCACAGCACCCTTTACTATATCTACGCTTGATCCAGCAATTTGAACAGAGTAAGGATCTTCAATTGGACTTTTTTCTAACATATGAAAAGTTTTTTTAGAGTTATAAACAAGAGCATTAGAACTTAACATTTCACTTACAGTTAAATCTGCTCCAAATTTTTTAACAACACTTCTAAATGGTAAATCTGTAAATCCAGCAAGAGGAGCCAATACAAAGATTGGCTTAGAAAAGGAGAGTTTTTTTATCATATACCTATCTAAATGAAAAGATTGATATTAAAATTTTCATGATGTTCTCTTAATGCTTGATAAGCTTTAAAATTAAGATATTCATCAGGCTGAGATATTTCTAAAATAGTATCAGCTGGTGCAATCATCTCTAAATCAAAAAGAGTAAATAAATAAGCATCCATAGCTTCATCTTTTTCATCACTAATAGTTTCAAAAAGTTTAATTCTTTGTTCTGGTATCATACCCGAAGATAATAAAATAGAAATATCTAAATAATCTTTAGTATCTAACTCTAACATTTTAAATAACTCAATAAGAGATTCAACAGATATAACAAGAGTATTTTCATCTGAATTAACACGAGATAAGATATTGAACAATGCTTCTTTATTCATAAATGTTTTATAACTTTCAATAGCAGTTAAAGATGCAGTTTTAACAAAATCAACATAAATCTCAGTTAATAATTGCTTATTATATTTATCAGGATAACCCAAGAAATCTTCAGCTTTTACATCACCACTTTTATATCTATTTCTCTCATTTTGAATAACTAAAGAATTATCTATTGGTAAAGATAATTTTTTCATATCAACAATTTTAGTATTTTTAATATCTTCTATAATTTTAACTGTCTTACGGATTTTTTCATCTTCTATAGATGCACTGTCTAAAGTATTTGGAAAAATTGTTGTGTTATCAACTAATGAACCCAACATCTTATATCTTGGTGTTTTAAAAATATAATTTCTATTTTCTTTACCTAATAAGGCATCTACTATTGAGTCTATGATTTTTTCATAATCTTTTTCATATTTACGAAGTTTAAAACTTCCTATAATTGAATAAAAAGCGATATGAGCAACACTCGCTATATAAAGAAAAAACATAGGAATCATTACTAAAAAAGCGATAGAAAGCGGAGGTAAAACAACTCCAAATACATTTATAGTAACACTCTGATCTGAAAATGTTCCTACCCATCCCATTAAAGCAATCAATATAAATGACGCTATTGTATATCTTTTTATATGCATAACAACTCTCTTTTTATTTATTTGGATTTTTCTACTATTTCTCTACAATCTATGCAATATGCAGCATGTGGTTTCACTTTTAATCGTTGAAAACCAATATCATCTTCACACATTACACAAGTACCATATTCACCATTCTCTATTCTAGCTAAAGCAACATTTATTTCACCTAATTCTTTTTCTTGTTGATGTACAATCACACTCTCAACCATAGAACTATTGTTTACAGATGCATGATCACCCTCATCATTTAACTCTAATGAATTCAACTGATTTAATTCATCATTAACACCATTAATATTTTTCACTATTTGACTATTACGACTCTTTAAAGTTTCTTTAAAGTAGTTTAATTCGCTATCTTGCAATTTTTATCCTTAATATGTTAGTGTTACTTATGATATGGATGATTACTAAGTATTGAAAAACCTCTATAAATCTGTTCTAACAAAACTGCTTTTGCTATCTTATGACTCATAGTTAATTTACCTAAACTAATAACCTTATCACTCTTTTTTATAAACTCATCTTCAAAGCCATAAGCTCCACCTATAAAAAATTTCACGGTCATTCTATCATTTAATAGCTTACTAAATTCAAAACTATCGATTAATTTTCCATCAGGATGCAAAGTTACACAAAAATCCCTACCTATATAAGGATTTAAAGCCTTTGTATATGCCTGCTGTGAGGCACTTTGTGAAATAGTGTGTGATTTTGCTACATCTTTAGGAAAAATTTCAGTATCAGTAACTTTTGCAAAGCGAGATATCATCTTTGTAAGCTCTTTATACAAAGGATCATAAATTGACCTCTCTTTTTTAGCAATTGACACTATCTCTATTTTCATTTTAGTTTAACAATCCACTACCAATTACATGATAAGTTACATTTTGGAACTTATCACTTTTCTTTACTCCACCTATTGCACCAACAGAATATTTTGACTTTGAAGCTATTTTATCTAACGAATTACCTAAAACTACACCTACATCTTTTGTCGATGTATCTCTGTATGCACCTAAACCTACATAATTTAAATCCATCTCATTTGCTTCTAAAATTTCAGTCTCATTATGGGTAGATATACCTAAAATTTTATCTCCACCTATCACTTTTCTAATAATTTTAACAGCTGTAAATATATCAGAATCAATTTTAGCCAAATCCTCTTGACCAACATGAACACCATCACAAAACTCTATAAGTTCATACGAATCATTAACAATTAAAAAACCATCATAGATTTTTCTAATTTTGATAAGTTGATTTTTTATAAATGAAGTATCCGCATTTTTATTTCTATACTGAATAATCTCAGCAGAATTATCCTTTGCAATCTCAATAAACTCTTCAAGGCTTACACCTCGAGAGTCCAATAGTTCTTGATCACAAAGAGCATAAAGTCTCATACTTTTAATTAAGCTGCATTCATAAGTGTAAGTAAATCTGCTAAAGTCTTCTTTAAATTATTTCTATTTACAATCATATCAACAGAACCTTTTTCTAGTAAAAATTCGGCTCTTTGAAAACCATCAGGAAGAGCAGAACCAATAGTCTGCTCAATAACTCTTTGACCAGCAAAACCAATCAAAGCACCTGGTTCAGCAATGATAATATCACCTAAAGTTGCGAATGATGCAGAAACTCCACCCATAGTTGGATCAGTTAACACTGAGATATATGGAAGTTTATGATTAGCAAGTTTTGCTAGTGCTGCTGAAGTTTTACTCATCTGTAAAAGTGAGAAAGTTGACTCTTGCATTCTAGCCCCACCAGAAGCACTAAGAATGATTACACCCTCTTTATTTTCAATAGCACGATTTACTGCACGAACAATTTTTTCACCCTCAACAGAACCTAAAGAACCACCCATAAAAGCAAAATCAAAAATTACAATCTGTGCTGACACTCCATTCATTTTAATAGAACCACTTACAACTGATGAAGTTTTACCAGTTTTTTTAGTAGCCTCTTCAATTCTTTTTTTATAAGATTTTTTATCTACAAAATTAAGAGGATCTACTGGTTTAAGGTTAGAATCAAACTCTATAAATGAACCTTCATCTTCTAAAAGTGCAAGTCTCTCTTTTACGCCTATACGAAGGTGAAAACCACATTTAGGACATACATAATTTTGATTTTCAACCTCTTTATAGTACATCAAAGCATTACATGATTTACATTTTACCCAGTGAGAAGAGATCTCACTTTTAACTGGTTGTTTATTTGTGTCTCGTGAAAAAAGGTTTAAAAGATTCAAAAAATATCCTTAATTATAAATATCTTGCATTATATCTTATTTATGCTTATAAAAATAATTATGAGGTTAAATTAAAAGTTTCCACATGCAAACAGCATGTGGAGATATAAAAAGTTTATAGCTATTTTAGTAAAGAATTAGCAATGTTTCTTGCAGCTTCACGACCGTCATATGCGGCTGTTACAACTAAATCTGCACCTCTGTAACAATCTCCACCTGCATAGATTCCAGTAGTTGTAGTTTCATGAGTTTCTTCATTTATAATAATTCCACCCCATGAAGAAGTTTCTATTCCATTTTCTGCTAAAAATGGAGGAACTACTGGGTCAAAACCTAAAGACATAATAACAACATCAGCATTTGCTCTAAACTCACTACCTTTTAGCTCTTCCATTTTTTGACGACCAGATTCATCTTTTGCACCAAGTGTAGTTTTTACAGCTTCAACAGCAATTGCTTTACCATTATCACCAAGAACTATCTCTTTTGGAGATGCTAAGAAAGTAAAATCAACACCCTCTTCCATCGCATTTTTATACTCTTTTTTACTTCCTGGCATATTTTTCTCATCACGACGATAAAGACAAGTTACAGATTTTGCACCCTCTCTTTTTGCAGTTCTAAGACAATCCATAGCAGTATCACCACCACCAATTACAACTACATTTAAATCTTTAAAATCAAACTTTTTATCGTATGGGGTTCTAAAGTTTTTCTTAGCAATTGCAGTTAAATAATCCATCGCATCATAAACATTAGATGCTCTCTCACCAGTTAAACCAGCTCTTTTAGCTTTAGTTGCACCAACACCAATAAACATTGCATCATGAGCATCAGCTACCTCTTCAAAAGAAATATCATCACCAACCTTAGTATTTAGAACAAGTTTAAGTCCAGCTTCTTCAAGTAAAGAAACTCTACGCTCAACTATTTTTTTATCAAGTTTAAAGTTAGGGATACCATAAGTTAAAAGTCCACCTGCTCTATCTGCACTCTCATACATAGTTACTGCTATACCTGAACGAAGTAGATATGTAGCAACTGATAATCCAGCAGGTCCACTTCCAATTACAGCTACTTTTTTATCAGTTGTAATTCCTTGAAATTCTGGTTTATATCCTGCCTTAAATCCAGCCTCTGTGATATGAGTTTCAATAGAACCAATAGTGATAGCACCATGCCCATCATTTAAAGTACAATCACCCTCACAAAGTCTGTCATGTGGACAAACTCTACCCATAACTTCAGGGAAAGGTGATGGCTCATTTGAAAGTTTAAATGCAAACTCTAAATCTTTCTCAGCAACTGATTTTAGCCATTGAGGAATGTAGTTATGAAGTGGACATTTATTTAAACAAAATGGATCACCACATTGAATACATCTTTCACTTTGAGTTGCAGCATCATCTTTATCAAATACTTCATAAATCTCACCAAAATCTTTAGTTCTTTCTACAACTAACCTTTTAGTTGGTTCTAATCTCTCAGTTGTTAAATATTCTCTCATGATTAGTCTCCTTTCTCTACACTAAGAGGTAATTTAGTTAAATTTTTAGGTTTAATTAACCAGAAATTTCTCACCTCTACTCTAAAGTTTTCAAGTAACTCTTTAGCTTTTTGACTTCCTGTTTCAACTAAATAATCTTTTAGTAATCTTTTTAAATAATGTCTAGCCTCATCGCCCTCATCAGTATCAATTCTAATAGCTTCAACAAGTTCACGGTTTACATTTTCAATAAAGCTTCTATCTGCATCATAAACAAAACTTACACCACCTGTCATACCTGCACCAAAGTTGATACCAGTACGACCAAGAATTACTACGATACCACCTGTCATATATTCACAAGCATTATCTCCAGTTCCCTCAACAATAGCTAAAGCACCAGAGTTACGAACTGCAAATCTCTCACCTACACTACCTGAGATATAAACTTTACCACCAGTAGCACCATAAAGACAAGTGTTACCACCAGCAGCAAACTCTTCACCCTCATTTTTAGAGCATATTATGATTTTACCACCATGCATACCTTTACCAAGATAATCATTTGCAACACCATCAAGATAGATAGAAACACCTGGAATTAAAAATGCACCAAGTGCTTGACCTGCGATACCAGTAAGATTTATTTTAATCGTATCTGCTTTTAGTCCATCATCACCATAAAACTGTGCAATTTCACCAGAGATTAATGCACCAAAACTTCTGTGAATATTTTTAATCTCTCTAGTAATTCTAATAGGATGTTCAGGATGTTTAATAGCACTATATGCCTCTTTTAAAACATCTTGCTCAAAACTATTATCATCAAATGGATGATTAAATTTTTGTTGATGAGTATTTATTCCATCTTCTTGATGAAGAACTGAAGAAAAGTCAAATTTTTGAGCGAACTCATCATTAACAACTTTAAGTAAATCTACACGACCTACCATATCTTCCATAGTTTTAAAACCAAGTTCAGCCATGATTGAACGAATATCTTCAGCTAAAAGTGTAAAGTAGTTTATAATTTGATCCACATGCCCTTTAAAGAACTCTTCACGAAGTTTTTCATTTTGAGTTGCAATACCAACAGAACATTTATTCACATGACAAATTCTAAGCATTTTACAACCAACAATAGTAAGAACACCTGTACCAAATGCGAAAGACTCAGCACCTAAAAGAGCAGCTTTTACAACATCAAGCCCAGATTTTAGTCCACCATCAGCTTGAACTTCAACTAAGCCACGAAGATTATTTGCTTTTAGGGCATTGTGCGCTTCACTTAAACCAAGTTCCCAAGGATTACCAGCAAACTTAATAGAAGTAAGTGGAGCAGCACCAGTACCACCATCACCACCAGAGATAATGATTTTATCGGCATATGCTTTTGCAACACCAGCTGCAATCGTACCAACACCCATAGTCGAAACTAATTTAACGGCAACTCTAGCTTTTGGATTTACTTGTTTACAATCAAAAATAAGCTGAGCTAAATCCTCGATAGAGTAAATATCATGATGTGGAGGAGGTGAAATCAAAGTAACACCTGGAACAGTATGACGAAGTTTTCCAATTAATGGACTAACTTTATGCCCTGGAAGTTGTCCACCCTCACCTGGTTTTGCACCCTGAGCAACTTTAATCTGAATCTCTTGGGCCGAACGAAGATAAGCTGGAGTTACACCAAATCTTCCTGATGCAACTTGCTTAATTTTTGATAATCTTTCAGTACCAAATCTATCTTTATCTTCTCCACCCTCACCTGAATTTGACTGAGCACCAATTCTATTCATTGCGATTGCAATTGTCTCATGTGCTTCTGGTGAGATAGAACCAAGACTCATCGCAGCAGATGCAAATCTTTTAAATATTTTCTCTTTTGATTCAACCTCAGATATATCAATAGCTTTTCTATCTGATTTAATATCAAAAAAGTCACGAATAAATTTAAGTCCACGCTTGTTAACTAAATCTTTAAGTCTATCAAAATCCTCTTTTTTTCCACCACTAGCCACAGCATGTATGGCATGAATAACAGCAGGACCAAAGTCATGATGTTCTTGACCTGTATAAAATTTATAATATCCACCAATATTTAGAGGGAAAATTTTATTAAAACCATCTTCTTTAAATGCTTCTTTATGATAAGTTGTTAATCTCTCATCAATATCACTGTACTCTAAACCTGGGATTGCACAATGTGAAGTTTCAAAACACTCCCCAACAATCTCTTTACTTAAACCGATAACATCAAAAAGACCAGAATTTCTATATGAAGCGATTGTTGCGATACCCATTTTTGACATAATTTTTAAAAGACCAGCATTTAAAGCACCATGTACTGATTTTAAAGCGTCATTAGAAGCGATATGTTTAAATGATTTCTTTTGTACCTCTTTTCTAACTGTTGCAAAAAGAAGATTTGGAAATACTGCACTAGCACCATATCCGATTAAAACAGCTGCACTATGAGAATCAACAACCTCTCCAGTTGATGCGATAATAGAAACAAGATGACGAATTTTAGCTTTTAATAATGATATATTTAAACGACCAACAACCATTGCCATTGGGATAACTTTATTTGTAGCACTAAACTCTGCATCATCTAAAATAATTATTCTAGTTCCATCATTATTTACAGAATCGATTACCTTAGTCACTAAAGTATCAATTGCCTCTTTTAAATTAGTTTTATATGCAGTTGAAAAAGTTTTGTTATCATAAAAAGCTTGATAACGAGGTGATTTTTTATCACCAAATGATTTTAAAACATCCAGTTTTTCACAAGTAATAATTGGAGAGATTGATTTTAAACGATGAGCATGGCTAGGAATTTCATTTAAAATATTATGAACTTCACCAAAACCAGTATTTAAACTCATAACAACTTTTTCACGGATTGGATCAATCGGTGGATTTGTTACTTGAGCAAATTTTTGTTTGAAATAATCTGTAAAATTTCTTTGTTTATTTGAAAATGCTGCCAGTGGAGTATCATCACCCATACTTCCAACGGCTTCTTTACCATCTTTCATCATAGGCTCAATAACTTGCTCTACAATCTCTTGAGTAATATTAAAATATCTTTGTCTTTTAACAACTTGATCAACATTATATGTTTCATTTACAATATATTGATCTTCAACATGCTCTTGAAGATAAATCATATGTTCATTTAACCATTTCATATAAGGATTTGAAGATTTTAAATAATCATTAATCTGATCATTTTTTAGAACTTTACCAAATTTTAAATCAAGTCCTAACATCTCACCAGATTGAAGACGACCACGCTCTTTAATATCTTCCTCTGCAATATCAACAACACCATATTCACTTGCAATTAGTAAGTTATCATCTTTTGTGATGATATATTTTGAAGGACGAAGACCATTTCTATCAAGGACACAACCAATATAACGACCATCTGTTACAGAAAATGCTGCTGGACCATCCCATGCTTCAAATACAGTTGAGTGATACTCATAAAATGCACGAAGTTCTGGATCCATATGTGGAGCATTTTGCCAAGCCGATGGAATAACTGCTCTAACAGCTTTAAAAAAGTCCATACCATTAACAATAAGAAACTCAAAAAAGTTATCTGCTGATGCAGAATCTGAAGAGTTTAACTGTAAAATCGGTAAAATTCTAGCAATCTCTTCATCTGCAAATATATCACTTTTTATTGATTCAGTTTTAATCTCAACATTTATACGATTACCCTCAACAGAGTTAATCTCACCATTATGAGCGACAGCACGGAAAGGTTGAGCTAATCTCCATTCTGGAAGTGTATTTGTTGAAAATCTTTGATGGAACAGTGAAAAAGAAATTTTAAATGAATCATTTTGAAAATCTTTATAAAACTCTTTAATATGAGTAGGCATTACAAGCCCTTTATACGAAAGAACTTTTGAACTCATAGAAGATATATAAAAATCTCTTTCATCTATAAGCTTATGCTCACACTCTTTACGAGAAAGGTATAAAAGGGCATCAAATCTATTTGTAGCCATAATAGAGTTTGGAGTTATAAAAAGCTGAATAATATTTGGCAATGATGCAATAGCTTGGTCACCAAGTGCATTAATATCAACAGGTACATCACGAGTATAAACAATTTTTAAATCATTGTTTGTACAAATATCTTCTAAAGTTTGTAAAAAATCTTTATTTTTTGTAAAAACTGAAGCTACTGCGAATTGACTTGGAAGTTCAACACCATTCGCTGATGCCTCTTTTCTAATAAACTCTTCTGGCATAGAAAGTAATAAACCACTACCATCGCCAGTTTTCCCATCTGCTGCAACTGCACCACGGTGCATCATTCTTTCTAATGCTGTAACTGCATCATCTAAAACCTTGCGAGATGCCTTATTTTTAATGTTGGCAACAAGACCAAATCCACAGTTATCTTTGAATGATCTCAATAAATCATGATGTTCAAGCATTTCTACTCCTAAAATTTGTAAATTTTATGTTAAATCTATGTTAATTTAAGCTTTTTTTAAAGTAACTTAGTCTATTTAGACAAAGTGGTTATATTATACAGCTTAAAGGTTTAAAAAAGCATTATTTAAATAGAATTTCTAAAAATAATTTATATTTTGTGTATAAAAGAAGCAGGTTCATGCAGGGTTATATTATAAATCTTAACAAAGTAAAAGATGAAGATTTGATAGTCACAATAGTATCTAAGGGCAACTTAGAAACTCTTTATAGATTCTATGGAGCAAGACATGGAACTATAAATATAGGATTTAAAATTGACTATGAGATAGAAAAATCATCTAAATCAACTATACATAGATTAAAAGATGTTATCCATATAGGATTTAAATGGATAAATGATTATTCAAAACTCAGACTTTGGCAAGATTTTTTAGCACTTTTTCATAAACATCTAAAAGATGCTGAAGATATTGGTGATTTTTATTTTAACTTGATAGAAAATGCCTCAAAAGAGTGGGGAAAACAAAATCCTAAAAGAGTTGCAATAGAATCTTATGTAAAAATACTCTCTCATGAAGGACGACTTCATACTGAAAAAATCTGTTTTTTATGTGCAAATAAAATTGATGGTGACATTTCACTCATAAGAGCCTTTCTACCCACACATCCACAATGTACCCATACTATTGGGATAAATCCTAATGCTTTAGATGAGTTGTTTAACAACAAATCCTCTCTGTTTTTAAATGATGAGGAGATTGATAGGCTCTGGTTAGTTTTACTTGAGGGATTGTAGTTTATTGAACTCTACAATCATCCCATGAAATCTCGAAAACACAAGATTTAAATCATCCATTTGTAGATTTTCTTTTATGCCTGATTCTAAAAATTCTTTATACTTATCATAATCACTAAACTCTATATCAAAAGTTTTTAAAAGCCTCTTTGTATAGGTATCAACAACCATCTCATCTCTAAAACAAGCATAACAAAGAATTGCATCTGCACTCTCTTTACCTATCCCTTTTTGAGAAAGTAACCATTCTCTTGTAACTTGATTTTGAAAAGTTTTAAAATCACTAAATTTATCTTTAATATTTTTAGCCAATTTTAAAATTCTTGGTGCTTTTTGATTATAAAATCCACTTGGCTTTATCATCTCTTTTAAAGAGTTCTCTTTAAGTGTTAAAAAAGTATCTAATTCTAAAAAACCATCTAAATTTTTAAAAGATTTTTCTACATTTTTCCATGTGGTATTTTGAGTAAGAATTGCACCAACAATAACCTCAAAAGTTCCAACACTTGGCCACCAATATTTTGGAGAATCTTCAAGTAAATTTTTATTTTTTAAAAATTGATATATTTCAAAACTATTTTTTAACAATTTTTTTAGCCACCAAAGAAGCAACTCTTATTTTTTCTTCAAAACCATTCACAGCATCTTTCTCTTCATAATAGATAATATCCAAATCATTAAAAGCACCTAGAAGTTCATCCTTTTTAAGTAAATAATCTGAATTCATACTTCCATTTTCTGCTTTTTCATGAGCCACTATAAATGTTTCAAAAATCAACAAGCCATCATCTTTTAAAGAGCCAATCATCTGAGCCATCAATCGACGATTTAAATAGTTTGTATTTACAATTAAATCATAGCTATTTTGTTTTAAATCATAGCTATCTAAATCTGTTTCTATTTTCGTAATATTTGGAGTATTTTTAATTTGAGAGAGTGCGTAATCTGATAAATCAACAGCATCTATTTTAAAACCTAACTCCTCTAGAAAATGAGTATTTCGTCCAGTTCCACATGCCAAATCAAGAGCAACTCCAATCTTGGCATGTGGAATATATTTCTCTAAAATTGGTGAAACAGTTGTTTTCATCGGTTTCTTCACATGCCGAATGTTCCATCGTTCTTTATCCTCATACATCTTATAGTCCCATAAATGAGCAAAGCCCATTTATTCCGCTTGCACCGCTGTGGTGACTGAAGTTTCGCATAGTCATGCTCCTTTTAACTAAGTCTATTTTTATAATCTTCATATCCAAACTCTTTTACTATCTCTATATTTCCATCTTTTTTTAAAATTGCTAAGGATGGTAAATTTATCCCATTAAAGGTTGTGTTTTTCACAAAAGTATAATGAATCTGATCTTCAAAGATAATTTTGTCTCCAATTTTCAAAGGCTCATCAAATGAATAATCTCCCATAATATCACCAGCTAAACAGGTATTTCCACCAAGTCTATAAGTATATTTTTTTTCACCTGCTTTACCACTTCCTCTTACGACTGCTTGATATGGCATAGCAAGAGTATCTGGCATGTGAGCTTCTGCTGAAGTGTCTAAAATCGCAAGCCACATACCATTTTTAAAAACATCTAAAACTGTACTTACTAAGTATCCAGTTTCCCAACCAACAGCTTCCCCAGGTTCTAAATATACTTCAACAGCATACTTAATTCTAAACTCTTTTATGATTTTTATAAGCTTCTCTACATCATAACCTTTCTTAGTTATATGATGTCCACCACCAAAGTTTATATATTTTAAATTTTTAAAGTATTTTGAAAAATTCTTCTCAAAAATAAGTAAAACCTCTTCAAGAGCATCAACATTTTGCTCACAAAGTGCATGAAAATTTAAACCATCAACAGATGCAAGTACATCTTCATTAAAATTAGCCAAAGTTGTACCTAAACGGCTATAAATTCCACAAGGGTTATAGATATCTTTAGGGGAAGAGGATACTTCTGGATTTATACGAAGAGAGATGTTGGCATGTGGATTTATCTCTTTTACAATTCCCTCATGCCGAAATAGTTGAGAGGGTGTATTAAAAACAATATGGTCTGAAATCTTAGCAATCTCTTTAATATCCCCATCACTAAAAGCTGGAGAGTAAGTGTGTACTTCGGCATGTGGATTATGTTTTTTAAATTCGAAATGGGCTAATTTTGCCTCATGCAATCCACTTGCCGTACAACCTTTTAAATACTTAGAAATCAAAGGAAATATACCCCACATTGCAAAACCTTTTAGAGCCAAAATAATTTTTGCTCCACTCTCATTTTGCACATATGCTAAAAGCTTTAGATTATTTTCTAAAAGTTTCTCTTCGCAGAGATAATATGGGGTATCTATAACTCTTTTATCTGCCAAGGTAAGCCCTGTTTATTCATCTCATCCATAAATGGGTCTGGGTCAAGTTGTTCCATATTAAACACACCCTCACCACTCCATTTTCCCTCTAACATAAGTTTTGCACCTATCATCGCAGGAACTCCTGTTGAGTATGAAACACCTTGAGAATTTGTTTCTTTATAACAATCTTGATGGTCTTTTACTTGGTAGATGTAGATTTTCTTTTTAACTCCATCTTTGATACCCTCGGCTACTATGCCGATATTAGTTTTTCCTGTTGTTCTCTCACCTAAAGTTGAAGGGTCTGGAAGTAAAGTTGCTAAGAACTCCATAGGTACAATTTTTTGCCCCTTATATTCCACCTCTTCTATCCCTAACATTCCAACATTTTCAAGACACTTCATGTGAGTTAAATAGCTTTGTCCAAAGGTCATAAAAAATCTGATTCGCTTTAAACCTTTAATATGTTTAACTAAAGACTCCATCTCTTCATGATAAAGTAAATAAGAGTCTTTCTCACCAATCTCAGGATAATCCCAAACTTGCATAATTTCCATAGGTTCTGTCTCAATCCACATGCCATCTTCCCAGTATCTACCTTTAGCAGACACCTCACGAAGATTTATCTCAGGGTTAAAGTTTGTCGCGAAAGGGTAACCATGGTCACCACCATTACAATCTAATATATCAATAGTATGAATCTCATCAAAATAATGCTTTTGAGCATAAGCACAAAATACATTTGTAGCCCCTGGATCAAATCCACTTCCTAAAAGCCCCATGATTCCAGCTTTTTTAAACTTCTCATCTCTAGCCCACTGAAGTTTATACTCAAACTTAGCCTCATCAGGATGCTCATAGTTTGCAGTATCAAGATACGGAGTATTTGTCTCGATACAAGCATCCATAATAGTTAAATCTTGATACGGAAGTGCAACATTTATAACTATATCAGCTTGGCATGTGCGAATCAACTCTACAAGTTCTGGAGTGTTGTCTGCATCAACTGTTTGTACCTCTATCTCGGCATGTGGAAGTTCTGCTTTTATCCCCTCACAACGGCTAAGAGTCCTACTAGCTAATACAATACGACCAAACACATCAGAATTTTGAACACATTTGTGAACCACTACACGACCTACTCCACCTGCACCAATAATTAAAGTTGTTATCATTAAAATTTTTCTCCTAAATATAAATATACTGTATTATGTTTTGAATCAGCAAAACCATAAGCCAGATAAAAGGGACCAAGAATAGTATCTGCTGCTAAATATACGGTTCCAGATTTATGCATCTTTTCATAACTAACACTCTCTTTATATCCCCAAGTATTTCCAATCTCAGCAGAAAATCCTGCATATAAAGAGGTACCCAAAGAACCAAAAAAACCACCATTTTTTATTTCATATCTATATTTTAGCACACCTAAAAACATATTGTCATTATTTAAAGAGTATGGAACATAACCAGATAGGTTAAAAAGACCACCAAGAGTAAAACTACCTGCAAGTGCTGTTTCACCATCTTTTTTATATGTAGAACCATATTTTAAATATGTAGTTATATTATGTACACTATAATTAAATGGTTTTTCAAAATTCATACAAAACTGTTCATAATCATAATCACTACCAAACTCATCCATCTCTTTTGTCCAAACAAAATCTACTTTGACACCACTATTTGGAAAATTTAGATTATCCAAATTATCTATCTTTATAGATGCATAAATGGGGATAGCATCATAACTGTTTTTAAAATCTAACAAGTCTATAATTATAGTATCTTTAAAAAAAGAGGTACCTATCTCAAACTCATAACCATCAAACATATATGCACCTAAACTTATAGTTGCACCATATCGTCTAATATCCATCTCAAGACTACCATCCTTAGAAATTCCTACAGTTTTAGCAGGAACTAATTCAGTGGTATCTTCATAAACTAAAGATGGTTTAATATAATATCTTTGCATAGCATTTAATGGTTGAAATATTTCAGTATATGCCCCTCTTTTTCTACCAATCTCAAAATCATTTTTCCATTCTCCACCATACTTATTTATACCAAACATTGTATATCCAAACTTTAGTGAATAATCAGAATGACCATCAAAATCATCTTCTAAACCAAGAGCAAAACGAATCTCTCCATGATTATCCCAACTAGGAGTTGTAGTAATGTTTAAAATATTTTTATCATCTTTTATTTGTAAATCATAATTAATACTATCAAACATACCCGTATTATACATATGCATAATATCTTCTCTTAATTTATCTTCATCAAGAGTATTTCCAATCTTTACATTAAGCCTACCTAAAATAACTTTATCACTAATATATGTTGGATTTTTTATAACTATCTCATCTATAACTGGTGCTACAAAATGATTTTTCAATCTATGCTTATTTTTATATGCTATATATTTACTACTACTTAAAGATAAATGTTTTAACTTTGTATCATATAATTTTTGTGTACTCTCAACACCTGTTTGAATTATCTCTTTATATTTATCAACATCAAGACCACCAAATCCATTTAAATTTGGAGTGATTAAAATATCTTTATCATTTAATGTTGCTATGGACTCATTTACATTTTTTCTCATCAAAATATTTACAAGTTGACCCATAACGACAAAATACGAATTTACATCTAAATTCTCATCAAAATTCTCACTAACATCAACTGCAATAATAATATCAGCACCCATCTTTTTTGCGACACCAATTGGCATATTATCACTAACTCCACCATCTACTAAATCTATTCCATCAATATTTATAGGCTGAAAACCACCAGGAATTGAGCTTGAAGCATAAACAGATTTTGCTAATGAACCAGAATCTAAAACAACTTTTTGTCCATTTTTAATATTTGTTGCGACTGCTTTAAACGGTATAGGCAATTTTGAAAAATCTTTAATATGAGACACATGTTCAAACTCTTTTAAAAACTTTAAAAGCATAGGCTGTCTTTTAAGAACACCTGTAGGAAGAACGATATTGTTATTTACATCAACTCCAAGTCCCATTCTCCCTTGATAATTATACTCAGTCTCTTTTTTTCTCATAGGTGTATCTGAGCGTGTAAAATCTGTTCTAATATACTTTTCCCAATTAGTAGAAACGAGTAGTTTTTCTATCTCTTGTGGCGTTTTACCAGAAGCATAAAGACCACCAACAAAAGAACCCATACTTGTTCCAACAATAAAATCTATTGGTATTTTTTTTTCATCTAAAACTTTTAAAACACCAACATGCGCCCCACCTCTAGCTCCACCACCACTTAAAACAAGTGCTATCGTAGGTCTTTCATTTGCATAAATAAAACCAAAAAAGAAACATATCAGTAAAGTAATTTTCATTTTATGCCTAAACTAATTTAAAAGCAATAGCTAAAACAGATGCCCAAATAAGTGAAGTTACAATTAAACTAAGTAAAACTATTGTTGCTCCAACATCTTTTGCCTGTTTTGCTAAAATATGATAATCATTTGTAACCAAATCGACTACTCGCTCAATTGCAGAATTGACAACCTCTGCTAAAATAGGGATAAATAAAGATACAAATAAAATACTGGCATGTGCGAAACTAATAGGCAAATTCCAAGCTGTTATCCCCATAACAAACAGCATAAGAAGTTGCCACTTAAAAGATGTCTCATTTTTAACTATATCTATAAAACCCTCAACGGCATAGCCACCATTTCTAAAAAGATTATGTTTTGGTTTATTTAATTTCATATTTAAGTCCTCGTATCCTTCATATTTTGTATTATAATTTTTAGTTCATCAGCTTTTGTCTCTTTTGAAATAGGCTCTCCAAAATAAACAGTTACCTCTCTTCTTTTAAAAAAAGATTTTTTCTTTTCTGGTTTATATTTTGCAAATCTACTTCCAAAAATACCATCTATAAAAAATGGAACAATAACTCCATCATAATCTTTAGAAATCAACTCATAACCTCTAAAAAAGTTCCCAAGTTCACCACTTTTACTGATTCCACCCTCTGGATATATTGTTACAATTTTACCATCATTTAATCTTTTATACACCTCTTTAAACGCATCTTTTGAAGCTTTTGGAGATACTGGAATAGCCTCACCTTTTTTAAATATATAATGAAAAAATTTCCAATTATATATATCTTTATCCATCATAAAGTTTATCTGTCTCTTCATTGGTAGTTGTAAAATAATCCAATCCAACCAACTAACATGATTTCCTAAAAGCAATACACCTTGTGTCTGTGGAATGTTTTCTAATCCCACATAATGATATTTGTGTCTAAAGATAGATATAAGTTTCATAGTTGTCCAAAATGTCATAACTAAATATCTTTTAAAAAGTATTATACTCATATATATTGCAACAAAACCCATAAGGTAAAATAGAGCCTCAGCATCCATCCCAAAATAGGCAAAAAGAGTTGTTAAAAATAAAAAAGAAACCATAAATATATTTTGTATAAAATTACTTCCTGCGAGTATTGTCCCAAGATGAATACTAGGTGAAAGAATCTGAATACGAGCATTTAAAGGAACCATCATAAAACCAGAAAACAGCCCAAACAGTATAAATAAAAATGCTAAAAACATGATAGATTCTGAAAAAGGAATTAAAAAAACCACAATCATAATTCCAATAGCACCAACACTTACAAGTCCCATATTAATATAATATCTTGATAGTTTTGCTGCCATTATTGAGCCTACAACAATACCTACTCCAGCTAGTGCCATTACACCTTGAACTATAATTGTATTTGTTATACCAAGGTTACTTTTTGCATATTCACCAAAAATCGCCAAAACAACTTGCGATATTGACCAAAATAAACTTAATGCGATTATCGCTTCAAAAACCTCTTTTTTTCTTTTTACTATTTTAATATTTTTATATAAATATTCACCCCTAAAATATCTTCTAAAATCAAATCTTTTTTTACTTTTTAAAACCATTTTATTTGGTAATTTAGAAGCTAAGAAAAATTCAATTATAGAGCCTAAAACCAAAAGCCATCCAAGTGGTGCAACAATAGTTAAAACATCCTCTTTTGTTGTAAAGTTATTACCGAGTAAACCTTCAAATAAAACAGTATAAAAAATGATACCACCCAAAATAGCGACAGTTGTAACAGCTTGAACAGAGCCATTACCAGTACTAATAAATTTATCTCCAACAAGTTCTTTAATGTAACCATACTTTGCAGGAGAATAAATAGCACTCTGAAGAGCAAGTAAAAAGGTTAAACAAAAAGCTACATAAAACCAACCATTATAGTAAGCAAAAGTGATAAGTGATGTGATTATAACAGCTAAAATAGAGGAGCATTTCATAATTATATTTTTAGGAAATCTATCTGCTAAAAATCCAGATGGTGAAAACATTAATATAAAAGGAAGAAGTATAAGTGCATTTACGATTGATGTAAGAATTATCTGCAACTCACCATCATAAACTTTAAAAATGGTATTTTGTATAATTATTTTATGCCCTAAATCTGTAAAAGCATTTAAAAATACAACTAGAAGGTAGTTTACAACCCCTACAATCGAGAATATCTTATTCACTTATATACCATACAATGCTACTCTTAACTTCAAATAGAGGATATTAGATAAATCTATGCATATACGATTATATCATCATCAACAGTTAATGTTATACTATCATTAAAATCATTAGAGTATATAACCCCAACACTAAAATCAGTACCAACTTGATTCCAAGTATGGACATCGCTATCTGTATTAACAGTTACGCTATCCCCATCATTTCCAACAACTTCTAAATTAATAGCAACAGGAGTTGTATCTCTCATCTCTAACACATCATCTAAAGATATCTCAACATGCTGTGCAACACTATTATCTATATCTACAAGCTCTACACTTGAATCATCATCAATAACGTCACCTAAATCTATAGAACCACTACCCAGTAGTGATAAAGTCGTATTACTACTTTGTGAATAAGTAACTGTCATATCTCCATCAGTTGTCGATATACTAGAATCTATAGCATCCATAATTGAACTTTCACTTGAGAGAGTTACCTCTGCTTTACCATCTGCATCAATAAGTACAGTATAACTGCCATCACCATTTTCAGTAGCACCATCTATAGCTGTCCCTGTAGGTATACCAGTAAGCGTAATATCTGTCAAATCAGCTTGTAAATCACTACTACCATCATAATCTGCATCAAATGAGATAGAATACTCATGTGTTGATGAAGCAGGAATTTCATCAATTGTATTTATCTCCACATAAAAGCCTGAGTTACTATTTTTACTAGGATGTGTAATATTTCCTTCATTAAATACAATATGAGTAAATTCAGAAGAGGAGATAGAAACAGTTATACTATCACCTTTACTCTCAAAAATACCCGTATCAACTGGAGCATAACCATTACCACTTTCTATATAAGTAGTCCAGTTACCAGCAAATGGTATTGAACTATCCACAGTATTAATAGTTACACCTGCCGAAGTGGAATTTCCAAATTCAAATAATAATGATTCATTATTTTCCATCTCTGGATCTTGCTCACCATTATTCTGATTTTTATTACTTACTCCATAACCCTTAGTATCAGTATATGACACACGAGCTTGAGCACTGTTAAGATTTCCATTATTCTCCCAACTGTTATTTCCTCGTCCTTCCCAAGCAGCTAAAGCTTCAAAATGAGATGAACTTTCTATCTCCATACTTAATGTTAATGGTGCAAGTTCAAGATCTGGGTCAGGAGCTGGTTCAGGGTTAGGATTAGATTTTACAGCTAACTCTTCCGTTTTTAGTATGATTTTCTGTTCAACACCCAAATTTTGAGCACCATCAAACTCAGCATCACGAAGATCAGTATTAATATCTGTAGAATCACCATCTCTAGCTAAGAAATTAGCCTCTCTACCATCAGTAGTTTGAACATCTTCCTCTCCAGCTGCAGTTTCATCTACACCATCTTCAGCAGATTTTTCACTATCTTCCAAGGCAGCTAAAATTTCCTCAGCATCTTGAACACCCTCAACTGCAACAGCATCTTTGTCAAAGAGTTCACCTTCTAAACTTTGTCCTTTTTTTGTTAGAGCTTCCATGATATCATCCTCATAAATAATCTTCTATACTTAATAGTATATGATAATATAAATATAATAACAATTGACCCTATGGACAATAAGAGATTTTAAGAATCTGGATTGATAAGAGTTGTACTCCAACCCTCATAAAAACCTTGTTCCTCTTTAACCTTTAAAAAAAGTTCATCAATAACTTTTTTAACTTCTTCTTCACTAACAGCATGCTTTTTAACTAAAGCTACACCATGTTCAAACTCATCACTACTTATATCATCTTTAAAACTAAAACCATCTATTTCTAAGGTATTTATAA
>JAGGWE010000103.1 GCA_021157665.1 Sulfurimonas sp. | reverse complement strand
TCTTCAACAACAAAATCTCTTGCACTTTGTTTAAAGTGAAAATCTATACTTGAGTGACCGAGAGAATAAAATCTATCCATTTCTTACCTTTTAAAGTGATGCGATTTGCATCTGTTTGTATATTTAACTCTTGATGAAACTGCAAATATATTTAAAGGTGTTCTACTTTGAACAGCTCTTCTTATTACAGTTTTTCTATCTTTTTTGGCAAAAGAGATAAGCATCTCATACTCTTCACCACTACAACCTATATCTTTTTTAATAACTTTTAAAAATTTATAACCAAAATTATTGGACTTACTTAATTTATCTAAATCACTAAACAAACCATCAGAAATATCCATACCTGAACTCAAAAATCTTACTGAATTTCTTATAAACTTATCTCTAAGTTTAATATTTACAAATCTAGAATTTTTATGGATTTTACCACCACTCAAAAGTTTTTTTAAATCTTTTTTAGAATCTCCAAGCTTTCCCGTATAAGCAAATATATCACCAATCTTTGCCCCTTTTCTTAAAAGAGGTTTTTTTGTTCTTGAAACTATTGTTATTGTAATATCTAACTTAGTGTTACTTATAGTATCTCCACCAATAATTTCAATACCAAACTTATCTGCGGCTTCTGTAAATCCACATGCCAACTCTTTCATCTGAGACTTTGTAATAGAGTTCGGCATAGCTACACTTAAAAGTGCATACTTAGGTTTTGCATTCATAGCAATCGCATCAGATATATTTACAAACATCGCCTTTTTGGCAATCTGATAGTAACTCATCCAAGAACTTTTAAAATGCACATTTTCAAAAAATGCATCTTTTGAATAGACATAACTACCCACAATCGCCCCATCATCACCTATATGCTTATTTTTAAACAATGATATAAAATAATTTTCTAAATTCATCCAACTTCTTATAACACCATCAAATAAACACATTAAGTGTATATTAATGATTGAAAATATAAAATATAGTATATTATACCATTAATAGGCATTAGGAGTGTAAACTGAAACATTCAATAAGTAAAATATTTAAAAATCTAAACTTATTACTACTAATTTTGACTACTTTAACAGTCATAGGATTTGTATTTGTTGCTGAACAATGCTACTCATATCAAAAAGTAGAAAATTTAAATAAACAAAAGAGAGTTTTGATTGAATTATTTAATACACAAAAACAAGTTGCTAATGTCGATATAATTCAATATAACTCTAAAATTGCCTTACTACATTCTCAAACAAACAAATTACTTAACCGTATTGAGTATAACTATATAGCCTCATTTATATTAAAAAACACAGAAGAATCAACAGAAGATTTATATAAATTAAAGAGCCTAATAAATAAATTTGACAAAAATATACGAAAAAACATTGAACTTAATTCCAATGATATTAATTTTAAAAATTCACAAATAAAACTTAAAAAAACTTATATTTCAACCTTAATCTTTATCGATTCAATAATACTAAAAAATGTATCTTATGATTCTAGGATATTCAATATTTTTTTTAAACTCTTTATTTTTATAATGGGAATGCTTTTATTTGTCACTTTTTGGTATAAAATAAGATTAAATAATATCTATAAAGATATACTTTTATTATCTTCTATAAATACCAGAAAAAAAGATATTAATACATTTTCACAAGAGATTGAAGCTATATTATCAAGAATAAAAAGAAAAACTCAGATATCAGATAATCCTGCAATGATTGATTCTATTACAGAAATAAACAACAACAAGGGAATGGCTCACGCATATTTAGAAAGTAAATCTTTAAAAGACAATAATTTCACCTCTATAACAATATTAGAAATAGATAATTTTTCAAAATCAAAAAGAGTATTCTCTCAAAAATTCACACAAGAAATTTTAAAAAAAGTAGCTTATACAATATCACTTCATGAGCAGATAACGGATATAATTGCCAGAACTGACTACAATCAATTTACACTAATATTTTCAAGAAATTCAAAAGAACAATTATTTAAAAATGTAGATTTAGTTAGACAAAGTATTTCAGAAATTGAGTTAATAACACAAGAGGAAGAAAAAATAAAAATTACTGTAACAGGTGCTTTTATAATGAAAAAAAACAACTCATCACTAGAGGATTCTGTAAGAAAAGCTAAAAAACTTTTAGAAGATGCTAAATACATCAAAGAAACAAATAAAGTTTTTCAAATAAAAGATTTACCACAATAAAAAAATTAAATAAGTGTCTCAAATAGTAACAAACTAAAACTTCCATCAAACAAAGTGTGTATTTAACACGAACAAAGAGTATTCACGATATAATCAGCATTATTTAATTTCTATACATGAAGGATGGGTTTATGAGTATTCCTATTTATACTTACGATGCAATTATTGTTGGTGCGGGTCTTGCAGGATGTGCAGCAGCTAGGGAGTTGCAAAATGCAGGCAAAAAAGTTGCTGTAATTACTAAACTACACCCACTAAGAAGTCACTCTGGTGCTGCTCAGGGTGGTGTTAATGCTGCTTTTAGTGATGAAGACAGCGTTGAACTTCATGAGTTTGACACGGTTAAAGGTTCAGATTATTTAGCTGATCAAGATGCAGTTGAATTTATGTGTCAAAAAGCTCCTGAGACTATCAGATGGGTTGAGAGAATGGGTGCAGCATTTAGCCGTACACCAGATGGAAAAATTGCACAACGCCCTTTTGGTGGTCAATCTTCTCCTCGTGCATGTTATGCAAAAGATAGAACAGGATTAACACTTCTTCAAACAATTTATGAACAAGCTCACCGTGCTGGTGTTA
>JAGGWE010000036.1 GCA_021157665.1 Sulfurimonas sp. | reverse complement strand
TTATATTTATAAATAGAATAGATAAAACAATAAAATTTTTACTTAAACTATTTTTAATTTTATCACACAGATAACTTATCAAACTTAAAACTATAAAATAAACCAGATAATAGCTATTTAAAAATAATATTATTAAAAAGTAATTTATACTTAAAACAATGATAAATATTAAAGTATCTCTTTTAATATCTCCACCTCAAATATTGTACCCTCTTTTAATGACTTAACTCTAATCTCACCTTGAAACTGTTTTTGAATAAGCATCTGACTCATATAAAGACCAAGCCCTGTTCCATTTTTACCTTTTGTACTAAAATATGGCTCAAATATATGAGAAAGATTTTCTTTACTTATCCCATTGCCATTATCTTTAACAAATATACTTATAGAATCCTCATTTTCTTTTGCATAAAGAAAAATTTTAGCATTTTTAATATCAGACTCTGCAATAGCATCTAAAGCATTATTTATTAAGTTAAGAATCACTTGTATAAGTTCATTTACATATACCTTAGCAACAATATCACTTTTTTTATCATTTACAATCTCAACATCAATATCTTTTGTTCGTGGTATAGTAAAATTTATTGCTCTTTGTAAAAGCTCATGGATTTCAACACTATCTTTTTCTTTATTTGGTCTAAAATATGTTTTAAAATCATCAATAGTTTCAGAGAGATAAACTATAGTATCACTAATATCATTAAGCATTTTATCGCTCTCTTGAACTGAAACATCTTCACCTAAAAGGCGTTTTATATGTAAATTTGATATTTGAAGAGTGATATTTGAAAGAGGTTGCCTCCATTGATGAGCTATCATACCTAACATCTCTCCCATCACCGCCTGTTTTGATTGAACAGTTAATAATTTATCTTTTGCTATTAACTCTGTAACCTTATCTTTTACTTTTATCTCTAATGATTCGTTTAATTCTTTAAGTTCTGATGTTTTTTCTTTTATTTTTTCTTCTAATTCTGTATTAAAAAGTTGAAGTTCCTTTTGCTGTTCAAATATTATTTTTTTTGCTTCATCAATTTTTACTTTATAAAAGTACATAATAAAAGATACAATAAGTACAACAATAAGAATATATGTAATTTGATGAAAAGTATAAGCTATATCAACAAAGGGTTGGAATGGTGCTATAAAAATCATTAAAATTAAAAAACAAAGCCACAAAACAGCTTGTTTCATCTCTTGAAAATAAAGAATAATTATAGGATATGTAAATAACCAAACATGCTTCATAGCAGAGGGTTCACTAGCATACATCAAGTATAAAAAAAGAAATGCAAACTGAAAAGTAAGCATATTAGTCATAAGATTAAAATATTTTTTATCTCTTCTCAAGAAAAAAAACATTCCAATATTAAAAATAATAAGAAAAATTTCCACATAAACAATATCTATTTTTAAACTTATAATATTACTGATTATTCCAAATATTAATCCAAGTAAAGAAAGAATAAGAGCAATATTTAACATTTGATATTGACTTTTTACATCCGTAACACTATCTTCAATATCCCAGCCACTTGTAAAAAAATTTTTAAATTCTATTTTCATAACTACTCATCTTTTTATGGTAAATAAATTTTATCTAACAACTCATTATACTCTAAATTAATGGAACTATCCAGAGTTATTCCACCACCACTCTTATAAATATAAGCATCATCAGTTTTCTCAATAAAACGAATCATAACCCCACTATCAAAACTTTCCCCATCAAAAACACCAAAAACACCAGAGAAATAACCTCTCTTATAATCTTCAACCTCATCAATAATAGCTAAAGTTGATTTTTTGGGAGTACCACTAATACTTCCAGCAGGTAAAAGCGACTCTAAAATATCGCCTAACTCCACATGCCAAGAGTTTTCTAGCTCCCCTGAAATATGTGAACTAACCTGAAGTAGTTTTTTATCCCCTGCTTCTATCTCAGTTATATATCTAAACTCTTCAACTTTTACATTTTTAGCTTTGATAGACAAATCATTTCTAAGTAAATCTACAACCATTATATGTTCTGCCATCTCTTTTGTATCGTCTAAGATTTTCTTCTTGGCATGTGGGACTTTAGAATCTATCGTCCCTTTCATCGGATAAGTGTGAATTTTATTATCTTTTATTTTTACAAATCTCTCAGGAGAAAAGCATACAAACTCATCTTTGTATCTTAGTTTAAACGAAGCGTTGGCATGTGTGAAGATCTCTTTTAAACTTAGTGAACTTTCTATTTTTGTAGGCTGCGTTAAGTTTAGAAGGTAGGTGTCACCTGATTTTATTCTCTCTATCACTCTATCAAATTTTTTCTTATACTCGGCATGTGGAAGTGGAGTTTTTTTTAAAAAGTGTTCATGCTCGGTTTTAACATAATTTTCATCGATAGAGAACTCAATATCATCTAATTCATCCAAAGGGATAACTTTTAAATTTTCGGCCTTAAAATCACTAATAAAGAGAAAAGGTATCCTCTTTTTTGCTAAGTTATTAATATCACTAAATGTCATGTATCAGTTTTTTAAGTACAGCCATTCGTACAGATACACCATTGCTAACTTGCTCTAAAACCTTACATCTTTCATCATCTAAAAGTGCATCACTAATATCAATATTTCTATGAACAGGACCAGGATGAAGCAAGATTATATCTCTATCTCCAACTAACTCTTCTGTTATACAAAAGTCACTTGCATAATCTTTTAGTGAAGCATAACTTTGAGAAGAGTGTCGCTCAGTTTGAGTTCTTAAACTCATAATAGCATCAACTTCATCAATAATTTCTTCTAAAAAGTGAGTAGTTCTAAGTGTAGTTTTTGGTAAAAAATGTGGAGGTGCAACTAAAATAACTTCCATCCCAAAACGAGTTAAAAGTTCAATATTTGAATTTGCTACACGAGAATTTTTTATATCTCCAACAATCGCTATTTTTTTACCCTTAACATCTTTAAAATGCTCAGTTAAAGTAAACAAATCAAGAAGTGCCTGAGTTGGATGAGCATGAGCACCATCACCAGCATTAATGATAGAAGCTTTAGTATGGTCTGATAAAATCTTAGGAACACCAGAATTTTTATGACGAACGATTATGGCATGTGGACCCATTGCATCAAGGTTCATTGCAGTATCAACAAGAGTTTCACCTTTTTTAGTTGAACTTTGTGCAACATCAAGATGAACCATATCTGCACCAAGTCTTTTTGCTGCTATCTCAAAAGAGCTTTTAGTACGAGTTGAATTTTCAAAAAAAAGAGTGATTATAATTTTATCTTGAAGAATTCTATCAAATCGTCCATCACTAAATTTTTTAGCATCAGCTAAAATCTCATTTATCTCTTGAATACTAAAGTCATCTGTACGAATTAAATGTTCCATGCTTCTCTCTTTTACTCTGATTTACAAATTATACAAGACATCACAAATAGTGTCAATATTTTTATCAACTTTAAGTACCTCAAAGCCAATTTTTTTAAAATAAGGCTCTGAAACAACAGAAAAACTATCATCTGTCTCTCTACAATTAAAAGCTATGGCATGTGGGATTTGTTTATCAAGTAAGGCTTTTGAACTTAGTAAGGTATCATTTATACAACCAAGTGAGCAATGAGTTACAAGTAAAGTAGAAGCCTTAAAATACTTAATCAAATCTATCATCATAGTATTACCATCAATAGGAACATAAAGCCCACCAGCACCTTCTATGATTAAAATATCACAAAGTTTTTCTAACTTTGCAACCGCATTATCAAGCTTTTTTAAATCTAGTTGAGTGTTGTTTGAAGCAACAAAAGGAGCAGCAGGAAGTTCGTATGAAATTGGAACAATATCCTCTACATGCAAATCTTTCATTTCACTATTGTACTTAATCGCACATGCCAAGAGTTCATCACCATCAGGATAAACTCCATCAATAACACCAGTTTCAACTAACTTAATAACCCCAACTCTATTTCCAGCTTCTGAAAACTCTTTTAAGAGTAATTTTGTTGTGTAAGTCTTACCTATATCAGTATTTGTCGCTGTTACGAAAATTCTTTTTCTCATTTTATCTCTACTTTGCTATAATCTATCATTATTAAATATAAAATATTGTATCACATTTTTTTAAAGGCAAGTAAATAATGGCAACAAATACAGATTTTGAATTAGCTGATGAAGTGATGACAAAACTTCCAAAAAAGTACAAGGTTTTTATCTTAAACGATGACTATACCTCAATGGATTTTGTAATAGATATCTTAATATCAGTTTTTCATAAAAGTTACGAACAAGCTGAGAAAATTATGCTTGAAGTTCATAAAAAAGATAGAGGACTTTGTGGGGTTTACTCACATGAGATTGCTGAAACAAAAGTGATGCAAGTGCTAAAAAAAGCAAAAGATAGTGGTTTTCCACTAAAAGCTACAATGGAAGAAGAGTAATGATAAGTAACAGTCTAAATGATATATTTCAAAAATCAATCCTATTTGCAAAAGAGTTAAGACATGAATATTTAACAATAGAACATGTTTTTTATCTTCTTCTTGCTTCAAAAGATGGTGCAGAGATTATCTCTGTTTGTGGTGGTGATGTTGCAACTATGAGAGAATCACTTGGTAAATATATAAAAGAAAATATTGATGCTCTGCCTGAAAATATAAATACTGACCCTTACGAGAGTGTAGCTCTTTCTCGCCTAATTGACAACATGATTAAGCATATACAATCAGCGCAGCAACCTAATGCAGATGTTGGCGATTTAATCGCTGCAATGTACGACGAGGAGAACACATTTTCTTATATGCTTTTGAGCGAATACCAAATCTCAAGACTTGATGTTTTAGAAGTAATTTCTCACACAAACACAGAAAGTTCTGATGATAAAGATAGTGAAAGCTATTTAGATAAATACTCTATAAACCTTTTAGAAAAAGCAAAAGAAGGAAAAATCGATCCTGTTATTGGACGAGATAAAGAGATTCAAAGAGTAGTACAAATTTTATGTCGCAGAAAGAAAAACAACCCTATCTTAGTTGGTGAAGCGGGTGTTGGAAAAACTGCTATAGCTGAGGGTTTAGCTTTAAATATTGTTTCAGGAGAAGTTCCTGAGATTATAAAAGAAGCTGAACTCTTTGCACTAGATTTATCAGCTTTACTTGCTGGTACAAAATATAGAGGCGATTTTGAGAAAAGACTAAAAGGTGTAATGGATGAGTTGAAATCTCACCCAAATGCTATCCTTTTCATAGATGAAATCCATACACTAATCGGAGCTGGTGCAACAAGTGGAAGCATGGATGCAGCAAATCAGTTAAAACCAGCTCTTGCTAGTGGTGAGTTAAAATGTATGGGTGCTACAACTTTTGCAGAATATCGTAATGGGTTTGAAAAAGATAAAGCACTTAGTAGAAGATTTTCAAAAGTTGACATCAATGAGCCATCAAAAAAAATATCTTATAAAATCTTACAAGGTTTAAAAAGTAAATATGAAGAGCATCATGGAGTAAAATACACAAATGAGGCATTAAAAACTGCTGTTGATTTATCTGCAAGATATATAACAGATAGATTTCTTCCAGATAAGGCGATAGATATTATAGATGAAACTGCTGCTTCTTTTCATCTAAAAAAGAAGAAAAAAACAAAAATTACAGCTATTGATATTGAGAGAACAATCTCTAGTATAGTTGGAATCTCTAATGTAAAAATAGATAAAAATGAAACTATCTCTTTAGCAACTTTAGATGATGACTTAAAAGCAAGAGTTATAGGTCAAGATAAAGCAGTTTTAGAGGTAAGTAAAGCTATAAAAATCTCAAAAGCAGGACTAACTCCTCCAAACAAACCAATAGCATCTTTTCTTTTCTCAGGACCTACTGGTGTTGGAAAAACAGAACTTGCAATCTCTCTTAGTAAGATACTTGGAATAAATTTCGAGCGATTTGATATGAGTGAGTATATGGAGAAACATGCACTTAGCAGACTAGTTGGAGCTCCTCCTGGTTATGTTGGTTACGAGCAAGGTGGTCTTCTTACTGAGGCTATTAAAAAACATCCATATACTGTTTTACTTTTAGATGAAATAGAAAAAGCCCATCCAGATTTAGTAAATATTCTACTTCAAGTTATGGATAGTGCAACTCTAACTGATAACAACGGATACAAGGCTAATTTTCAAAATGTAATCCTAATCATGACTTCAAATGTAGGAGCAACTGCAAGAGGTGTGATGGGATTTACAAAAGACTCATCACTTGCTCAAAATGAGGAGTTAAAATCGTTCTTCACTCCAGAATTTAGAAATAGACTTGATGCGATTGTAAACTTTGAGCCACTCACTAAAGAGGTTGTAAAAGGTGTAGCAGTTAAATTTATATCCGAGTTAAACAAAGAGCTAAAAAAGAAAAAAATAACTGTAGAAGTAAATGAAAAGGCACTTGAGCATTTAGCTGATAAGGGTTACTCAATCGAGATGGGAGCAAGACCATTAAAAAGATATATTCAAGATAATATTACAAATAAACTTAGTGAAGAGATTTTATTTGGAAAACTTAAAAATGGTGGAGAGGTTACAGTAAATTTCGATAAGAAATTAATTCTAACATTCAAATAACTTGATACCACAGCTAAATAAATATGAATTAAAATTTCCACATGCCAATGAAGCTAATTCGGATGGTATAGTAGCTTGGGGTGGGGATTTAAACCCTTCTCGATTAGTAAAAGCATACATGAGTGGTATTTTTCCTTGGTACTCCAAAGGTGATCCAATAATCTGGTGGTCACCAAATCCTAGACTAATTATGGAGTTAGATGATTTTAAACTTAGTCGTTCTCTTAAAAAAAGCATGAAAAAGTTTAACTATAAATTTGATACAAACTTTGAAGAAGTTATAAAAAAATGTGGAACAAAAGATAGAAATGATCAACTTGGAACTTGGATACAAAAGGATATTATAGAAGCATATACAAATTTACATGGGATGGGTATTGTCCATTCAGTTGAAAGTTATCAAGATGATAAACTTGTTGGTGGACTCTACGGTGTAGTAGTTGGAAAACTATTTTGTGGAGAGTCAATGTTTGCAGATGTAAATGATGCTTCTAAATCAGCTTATGCAATTTTAATCAAACATCTAAAAAAATGGGGATACGATTTTATAGACTGCCAAGTACCAACAGAACATCTAAAAAGTTTAGGTGCAAAAGAGGTAAAAAGAGACTATTTTTTAAATCGCTTAAATAAAATAAATATAGATAAAATAGAGCATTTTTGGGAAATTGACAATTCATTAATAAAATAAAAGACTAATTTTAAAAAGAGTAAAAATAATTTTAATTAAATAAAAAAAGTTTTTTTACAAAATAGTTGTGCTTAAAAATATTGCGAAGCATACTATAGTATGTGAGTAAGATTTTAAAGTGCAAATATGAAGTAAAAAAGACAAACTAGGCAACGACCTACATTCCCACAAGTGAAACCTGCAGTATTATCAGCGATGAGAGGCTTAGCTTCTGGGTTCGGAATGGGACCAGGCGTTTCCCTCTCTCTATAGCCACCTAGACAAGTCAAGTCTAAATACACTTAATGTACTTAGAATTGACTTGATATAGTCTGTGTATTGAGTGAGTTGTATAATATAAAAGGAAATTCCTCTATATACGATACAGTTCATTGTATATCAATTGTTAAATTCAACATTTCTAACTAAATAACTTCAAATCAGATCTATACTCTTATTAGTATTTTAATACACTAAGTAAGGTAGTGAACGAACTTGTTACTTTAAATAAATAAAGTATTATAAAAAAGACGAACGTACTATTAGTACTGGTCAGCTAAACAGATTACTCTGCGTACACATCCAGCCTATCAAGCTTGTAGTCTTCAAGCGTACTTCAGGGAACGTTCATCTCGGAGTTGGCTTCCC
>JAGGWE010000126.1 GCA_021157665.1 Sulfurimonas sp. | reverse complement strand
GTATGGAAGCATTAGTTCGTTGGAATCATCCAGATATGGGTTTAGTCTCACCTGCTATTTTCATCCCTCTTGCTGAAGATATTGGTTTTATTATTGAACTAGATGAGTGGGTTACAAAAGAGGCTATTTTACAATTTAAACAATGGTATTTAGATGGATTAAATCCAGGAATTCTTTCTCTAAACCTATCTATACAAAGAGTTGAACAAAATGGATTTATTCAAGGCATAGAGAATATACTTAATAATAATCTTCTTGCAACAAAATATCTCTCTTTTGAGATAACAGAAACTAAAATAATGAAAAATCCTGAAAAATCGATAGAAACCTTAAATGAACTACATAAACTAGGGATAAAACTTTCAATAGACGATTTTGGAACAGGACACTCGTCTCTTTCATATCTTAAAAAATTACCAATTGATAAGCTAAAAATAGACCGTTCATTTATAAAAGATATTCCTACAGACTCTGATGATATGGAGATTACAAAAACTATCATAGCTATGGCAAAAAATTTAAATCTCAGTGTAATTGCAGAAGGTGTTGAGACTAAAGAACAAAAAGATTTCTTACTTCAACATGATTGCCATGAAATTCAAGGTTATTTATACCACAAACCATCTCCAGCAGATAAAATAAAACAAATACTACAAGGAAAATAAAACAAATGCAAAAAACAATACTACTACTTCTTACAATAAGTACAGCCCTACTAGCTGAACTATCAGAGACTATTCACTCAAGTTTCTCTACTTATTATGAGAGTAAAAGTTTTTCAAATTCTGTACAAAAAGAAGATGCTACTGTTTATGGTATCGGTGCAGATATTCACCTAAATAACTCAACATATAAAATCACTTATGAAAAAGCGAGTACAAATACTAAGCAACCACCACTAACAAAAGATTTACATATAGATAAACTATTTTTAAAGTATGGATATAAACTAAACAAAGATTTTATGATAAATATTAACTATATAAATATCATGAATGATAATATTGCTCTAACAGATGAGGGTAAAAGTTATGGAGTTGGTTTAACTTATCATGCAAACAAAAAATTAACTACAAACTTTACACAATTTTATTCCAACTATGAAGATTTTAGCGTTCATCAAAGTGATTTAAGAGTTGATTTTAAAACAAAGATAAATGATATAAAAATGAAAATTACTTCTATTACAAAATATATAAATATAGATGAAAAAAACAAAACAACTTGGACTAAAAATGCAAAAGACCATTATTTAACAACTGGACTAAAAATTCATTCACACTACAAAAGTTACCATCTTGGAGCTGGTGTTTTCTTTGGAAAAAGAGTCTTTGCTATCATGAATGACGGATTTAAAATCCAACACCATGCTATGGAGTTTGATAGAACTTATGCGATAGGAATAGGTAAAAGTATAAATAATTTCGTATTTAGAACACAATACATCTACCAAAGAGCAACAGAATTACCTATGCTGAATGAAAATGTAAAAGTTAAAGTTTTACGCCTAATTGCAAACTATAAGTTTTAACTTTTAGGAAAAATATTTTTAGAATTATTTAACTCTATAAACTATAATACCCTAAGTATCAATATTTTTCATTAAAATAATTTTCCAATTTTTCTAAATCCATACCAGTAAAGAATAACACCTAAAATCAATACTCCTCCAAAATACGGCAAGAGATCAACAAAAGAAGTACCTCTAAAAAAGATACTCTCACACCCTTCTATATAATAGCTTAAAGGAGTTATTGCAGATAGATACTGAAGCAGAGGATGCATAGCATATATTGGTGTCCATGCTCCACTTAAAAATATTATTGGCATCATAATGATGATAGAGAGTTGAGATATTTGCATAATATTTTTTGAAACTGCTGCGATAAATAGACCAATACCAGCAGTAGTAGCAACATAAAAAAATGTAAGGATAAAGAAGTGTAAAAGGTTTCCATTTATTGGAACATCCAAGGAGTGAAATAGAATTAATCCAACACTTAAAACAACCCCAATCATTATGATAATAATTTGAGAGAGTGATTTTGCCAAGATAATAATCTTAGGATTAACAGGCATTAAAAGCATAATATCCCAAGTACCACTCTCTTTCTCTTTTACAAAAGCAATAGCAGTTAAAATAGTCGTAAGCAAAGTGATAACAGATAAAAGTTCACTTACCCCCATAAAAAGTCCAGTATCGGCATTTTGATTAAAAAGTTTGTGCATTTTTAGCTCAACAGGGAGTTTTAAGTTATTGAACTTCATTAGAATATTTTGAATATATCCTATTGCCATTAAACTTTGCGACGCTGTAGTAGAATCTATGAGAATATTTATAGTTGGATTTAAATTTTTATAATAATTTTTCTCAAATTGTTCATCAAAAATCATCCCAACCATAATATCTTTATTGTAAATTGCATCACTTAACTCTTTTTGTGATTTGTAAAATTTTGGAGTTTGAAACTCAGGAGAGTGTAGATTTGATAATATCTTTTTACTCATTCCACCTGCACTTTTATCTACAACTCCAACCGCTACATTTC
>JAGGWE010000187.1 GCA_021157665.1 Sulfurimonas sp. | reverse complement strand
TACCTATAATAATCCTCAAGATTATCTTTTAACTTCTTAATGTTAGCACCATAAAATGGATTTTCTCTTAGTTGAAGATACACAAAACTTTCTATCTTAGAATATGACTTTTTATCTATTTTTTCATTAAGTCGATATACTTTTTATTTTGCTCGAACTTTAGCTAGACTAACGGTCGACTTTAGCCAATAACTGACCGCTAGGGCATTTATTTATTACAAAATTTTGTTATATTTTTTTGTTTTTCAAACTTAAAAGTGAAGATTTACTCACAGGGGTCTATTTTTCGTTTGTAACAATTTTAAAAGACCTTCTGCTGCCTGTTTACCTTGCCCCATCACTCCTGTTAATAGATAACCTCCAGTTGGCGCTTCCCAATCTAACATTTCACCAACACAAAATACACCAGGAAAATCTTTAAGCATAAGCAGTTTATCTAAATTTTCAAATCCTAAGCCCCCAGCTGTACTAATCGCCTCTTCAATCGGTCGGAAAGAATCTAATGTTAAGGGAAACTTTTTAAGCGTCTTTGCTAATAGCTCTGGCTCACATAAGTGCTCCTTTGCTAACACCTCTCTTAACAAAGAGGTCTTAACACCCGTTAATCCTAACCTTTTCCAAAAGGCACTCAAACTCTGCTTACCTCGCGGGGCACTTAACTGTTGCTTTAACTTACTTTGTGTGCGATGGGGAAAGAGGTCTAAATAGACTGTCAATGGAGACTTTTGCTCAATCTTCTCTCTCATGAATTTAGAATAGGTATAGATTAAACTTCCCTCAACCCCATACTCACTTACTAAGAGTTCACCTAGTTTGGATTGAAGGTTACCGTTAATATCTCTGAAGCTGAGTTCTACATTTTTTAGCGGTGTGCCTGAAAATTTCTCTTTAAACACCGCTGACCAACTCACATTAAAGCCCATATTTGCAGGTTTAAAAGGGCTTATATTTAACCCTTTATCCTTCAATATTGTTGTCCAAAAGCCTGTGGAACCTAAGTGCGGCCAAGAGGCACCTCCTAAGGCTAAAATTACCGCATCAAAAGAATAATCCTTAATAGAATCAGGCGTTTGGAACTGCCAAACATCCTTCGACCAACCAACGAAGCGATGTTTCATTTTAAACTGGGTATGGTTTGCTTTTAGTTGATGTAACCAAGCGCGTAGCAAGGGCGCGGCTTTTTTATCCACTGGATAGACTTTGCCAGAGGAGCCAACATAGGTTTCAAAACCAAGGCTTTGTGCCCATGAGCGCATATCATCGGGGCTAAAGATTTCTAAGGCAGGTTGTAAAAAAGGTTGGGCTTCAAAATAACGACTTGCAAAGAGGGAAAAGTTTTCTGAATGAGTAAGGTTTAATCCACCTCGTCCCGCTTGTAAAAACTTACGCCCAGCAGAAGGCTTCGCATCAAATACCGTCGGTGCATAACCAGCATCAGACAACACTTGTGCCGCCATCAGACCAGCAGGGCCGGCACCGATAATAGCAATCTTGAACGATAACGTGTCTGACACATCTGGAGACATAAATCCCCTCCTTAAATAATTTCTTAATTATATCAAAAACCTTGCTGTTATAAAATTTCCTCAACTGTATAACGCTGGTTCTCATTCTTTTGAAATACCCATTGCTTCGTACTTAAGTTCTCTAAAAAAGTTTTGTCATGAGTAATGAACAGCAGTGCTCCTTCATACTCTTTTAAAGAAGTTTCCAACAACTGTATGGATTCCAGGTCCATATGATTGGTTGGTTCATCTAAAATAATCAACGAAGGGTATTTTAACAACCCTTGAGCGATTAGCAGTTTCCTTACTTCACCAGGACTCGGTATGCTACTGCGAAGTAGCGCTTTGGCATCAGAACCTAGTCGTTGAACAAGGGTAAAAAGTTCACCTCTTATTTCACTATCCAAGTTGCTGACCTCCTCAAAGAGTTTCTGTGCCTGTTTTTCCGTGATTTCTTGAGTTATGTAAAGGTAGTCGTGTTCGTAATCTATCATCTGCATAAAATAGCGTATAAAGGTGCTCTTGCCCGAACCGTTCTCCCCGCTGATACCTACTTTTTCGCCAATGTTTACCGATAACCTTGGAAAACAGAGTTGTGTTGACTCAAAAAGTGCAATGCAGGATGTCTCAACGGATATAGGAAAATTGTGTTTGGCGATTTTGCCTTCAAATCTAATACCTGTCGCATATTCTTTTGAGAGAGTAGTCATATTTTCACTCAATTAACGCTGTTTTGTAACAGTGCGTTGTAGCATCTGCCCATCATTTTTATCTTTACCGGTCAAAATAGCGCCGTTTATCTTTTCCTTCAATGAACTGTTATGTTTTCCTATATTTTTTTTAGAGAACCGCTTTTTAGCAAGAGAGACTTTCTCTCTTTGGACCTGAACAACTCTGTTAATCTTTTTGAGTTCATGTTCTTGCTCACTAAGCACCTTTTTCTTGTGAGAGAGGGTCTCTGCATAAGCTTGTTGTGCCAAAGAGAATTTCGATCTATATTTTAAAACTTCACCTGCTTTAATCATAACCGTTTGTTGTGAGAGGGCATCGAGTAGTGTTCTGTCATGGCTTACCAAAATACCGATGCCCCGATAACTCTTAAGTGCCTCAACTACGATAGCCTGTGACTGGCAATCAAGATGATTAGTCGGTTCATCTACCATCAGTATGTCACTGTCACTTGAAAGTGCAACTGCTAGTTGCAGTCGCTTGCGTTCACCATGGCTCAGTAGCTTCCAAGAACCAAGCCACTCGTCCTTGACCTGTAAAATGTCTCTGAGCTTATACGCCTCTTTTGTATAGGTCATCATAAACTCTTCAAGCTCCTTAGGGGGAAACTCTGTATTTTGCGCGCAATAAATCACTAACTCATTACCAACAATCATCCCCTTTTCGCTTTTGAGCTCTTTTGATATCAGTTTCAAAAGCGTACTTTTACCAGAACCGTTAATCCCAGTCACAGCGCTCCATCCCTCTTCGAAGTCTAAATTTATGGCATTAAAAATGGATTCTGTTGCACTGGGATATTTGTACGATAGGTCTCTGATCTTTAAACTATTCATAACTTCCTATTTTCTTTCAGTGGATTTATCTAAGACATTTAACAAACAAAGATAACGGCTGTCGTGAGCAATAATTTCGCCGCAGGGGAAATTATTGGTCTTCTCGTACTTGTTAGCTTTTAACACTTTCCATGTCTTTTAAGCTTGTACCTTTATTATTTTTCCATTCAATCAAACCATTTGCATTTCTTCCCATAACAATTGCAGCTGCGGCAGATGGACTATTAAATAAATAGTCATTAGTAAAAATTAAATTTCCATTTTTTTCAATAATGCTTCTATTGTTAATTAATTCTTGTCTTGAATTCTTCCAACCGTCAGGATATGAATCGACTGTTGATGAAGCTATTTCAGAACCTTTGAGGACAACAAATCCATCAGATGTTTGTTGTCCTTGCGCATTTGCACCACGAGCAGCTTTAATAAAAAAGTTAGAACTAACTTTTTTATCATTAATTGGTTTCTGAATTAGCTCTTCAAAAGCTTTAAACCCTAAAACATTTACAAGCATTTTGATATTTTCTATAAACTCTTCCATTTCTGCTTGGTCTGATTCAGAAATTGAAGGTTGAGTAGGTGTATTACTATTTTTAACTTCATAGCGATTAACTTTAACTGCGATTTGGTGTAATCTATTTTCTAGGTATTTTATGTGAGCTTTATTAAGATTGTCATCTTTACTTATTAAAACAACAGCTTCATTCCAATAATCTTTTTCATTAAGATGTTGAGAAAGTCTTTTGATTATATTCTCTGCTTCTCCAATATATATGACATCTTTTTCAGATAATATATCAGATTTTCCAAACAAAAAATATACACCAGTACTTGATAATTCTTCTCTGTTAGAACTATCTTTAATCATATTTCTAGGTAATTTGTATGCCTTACCTGTCCAATTTGAAAGCTCACATGTCATTCTTCCATTTGGAATACCATCTAATAAAAATAATTTTATTGTTTTAGCGAATACTTTTCCTGTCATAATACTCCAATTTTAATGTAAGCTAACGGTCGAGTACAAAAATATGTTCCCTGTAACTCAAACTCTTTTATATCTGATATAATACCAAAGTTTTTCAAACAATGTGAAGTTTTTTCGGCTGAGGGAACATATTTTCTTGCTATGATTTGTTAGCATTTCTAAAATACTTTGTAAGTAGTTGTATATACAATTTATTATTTAAAATTGAATTATGGTTTTCATTTTCAATGATTTCAATAGTAATTTGTGAAGTTGGAAATTGATTGGCTAAATTTTTACTATGATTATTTTTAATAATTTTATCATTCTGTGCCATTAAAATTAAAGTTTTAGATTTAATTTTATGAACTCTATCAATAGATCTATACTTATCTTTTAAGAGTAAAGACATTGGATAAATAAGAAATTTTTCTTGTGCAACACTTTGGATGCTGTCAAAAGGAGTTATGAGAGCTAATTTCTCTACTATTCTCTTTGAAGCTAGGTAAGTTGCAATACCTGAGCCTAAACTGCGACCTATTACCGATATACTAAAATAGCTAGTTTTTATTGAATCATATATATGAAGTGCATCAGAGTAGAGAGCTTTTTCTGTTGGAGTACCTGAACTTGTTCCGTATCCTCTATATTTTACAAGATAAACTGTATAATCTTTAAACATCTTCTTAAAGTTATTTGCATTGTAATCTACATTTTCTGCATTACCACCAAAATAAATTATTGCTTTGTTTTGTCCAAAATTTAATACCGTAGTACTTATGGATTCATTCTCATTAATAAAAACTTTTTCTTTGTGTATTGTTTCAATTTTTTTAGTTGGAAAATAAAGAAAGTCATTCTGCTTTATATATAAAAATATAGCTATGATAAAATAGACATTTAAAGATATTAATAAAATAGATTTAATAATTTTTTTCATATAAAATTCCTATGTATGCTAACGGCTGTCGAGAGCGATAATTTTCCGCTAGGAAAATTATTGGTCTCCTCGTTTTTGTCATGTCGTCTTGTTCTTTATGTCCTTAAAGTTTCAACGGAAGTCCGTTGCGTTTCTAAGTTTTTTTTTACTTACTGCGTTAAGTGAGTTTCTTGGCGTTTACTGAGAAGGATTTTCTTTTTCTTCTCCTCATTTAAGCTTCTTAACTCTCTTTTTTAAATCTCAACTTCTTTTAAATTATCTCATCATAAGCAAGGTGCTTACGATAGACACATAACTATTTATTCAAATACATTATATGTAAAATAATCTTAATTAACATAAATAACTAACAAATTATTTATGTGTTAAAAAGACAAATCTAGTTAAAAATATATCAAATTATCATTATTTAAAGAAAAAGATATAAAAGGCTTAAAAATTGAGTCTATATTTAATAGTGTATTTTTAAATAACACGACAAAGTGTGTGTTATTTTGCAAATATCTTACATAACATACAAAATGTTCCTTAAACGAGAAGCTTGAGAAATAATCTTGCAAAGATTATTAACGAGCTGATTTTATATTAGCTCGTTCCACATGCCAAGCCCACATGCCAAGAGATTGGTTTTATATTTTTAGGTACAATGTCAATATTAAATAGACAAGATAATTAAGGTGAAAAATGAACCGTAGAGATTTTCTTACAACAGCTACTGCTACTTCAGCGGCACTTGCTTTGGGTGGGTGTAATGATAGTAACCGTCAGGCTATTGACTACTCTAAACATCCACATGCCAAGGGTGATGATAAAAAGAGGGTTAATTTTAACCGTAATAAAAAAACTGTTATAAAACTTGCTACTAGTTGGCCTGCTCATTTTCCTATTATGGGGATTGGTGTTGAGAGGTTTGCTCAGAGAGTTAAGGATATTAGTGGTGGAAGTTTAGAGATTAAAATCTATCCTAAAAATGTACTTATACCAGCTTTGGCTGTGTTTGATGCGGCTAGTAGTGGTCAGATTGATGCTTTTCATTCTGGACCTTACTACTGGAAAGGTAAAAACTCTGCATTTTCACTTTATAGTGGAATACCTTTTGGTTTTACAGCTGAGGAAATTAACTCTTGGATGCTTTTTGGTGGTGGATTAGAGCTTTGGCGAGAACAATATGCTAAATACAATCTTCATCCTTTTATGGGTGGAAATACCAACATTCAGATGGGTGGCTGGTTTAGAAAACCTATAAACTCCATAGAAGATATGCAAGGCTTAAAAATGAGAATCCCAGGTCTTGGTGGTGAAGTTTTTGCTAAGATGGGTGTAAACCCTATCCTTTTACCTGCTGGAGAAATTTATACATCTTTAGAGCGTGGTGTGATTGATGCTACTGAGTGGGTTGGCCCTGCTCTTGATATTAAGATGGGTTTTTATAAAGTTGCACCTTATTATTACTCTGGTTGGCATGAGCCTGGTTCTAT
>JAGGWE010000134.1 GCA_021157665.1 Sulfurimonas sp. | reverse complement strand
TTAGCTTATGCTTTGAGTGAAAAAAATGAAGTAGTTATAAGTTCAAGAACTCCAAGAGAGTTAGAAAATTTTGTGTCAATGAAAAAGGTTTTAGAGTGTGAGTATTTAGTTATTACTGTACCTGCTCAACAAGTTTCTCTTTGGCTAGAAGAAAATTTTAAATTTACTAATCAAAAGATATTAGTTGCTTCTAAAGGTATAGAAGCTTCAAGTGGAAGATTTTTAAATGAGATATATGAGAAATATATTCCACATGCCAATATAGCTTTTCTTTCAGGTCCATCATTTGCTACAGAGGTTATGAAGTCACTTCCAACAGCCTTAGTAATTAACTCTCAAAATGAAGAGTTGAGTAATACTTTTGCATCATTTTTTCCATCTTTTATTAAAGCTTATACATCAACAGATGTTATGGGTGCAGAGATTAGCGGAGCTTATAAAAATGTTATAGCGATTGCTGCTGGGATTTGTGAGGGTTTAGGGCTTGGAAAAAATGCGGCAGCAGCTTTAATCTCTCGTGGCTTAGTTGAGATGCAAAGATTTGGTAAGGTTTATGGAGCAAAAGATGACAGCTTTATAGGACTTAGTGGAGCAGGGGATCTGTTTTTAACAGCCTCTTCAAATATGTCAAGAAATTTCCGTGTAGGTTTAGGCTTGGCATGTGGAAAAACACAAGAGGAGATACTCTATGAGTTAGGAGAAGTTGCCGAAGGGATAGGTACAACCTACGCTTTACAAGAGATTTCAAAACAAAAAAATCTTTATCTTCCAATAGCTAAAGAGGTTTATGAGATGTTAGAGGGGAAAAACCCTAGAGAATCTTTGAAAGATTTATTATCAAGTTAGAAAAAAGATGAAAGAATATTCACAGCAGATAAAAAAAATAGGTTTAGGTATAATTATTGGACTTCTTGTATTTGCCTTGTCTTTATCTTTGTTTAATACAACTCAATCATCACTTTTAGGTCTTATTGCATTTTTAGTGACACTTTGGACAAATGAGGGTTTGCCTTTAGCAGTTGTATCCTTACTCCCAATAGTTCTATTTCCAGCTTTCGATATTTTAAATACTAAGGCAACAGCTGTTAATTATGCTCATCCTATTATATATTTGTTTTTGGGTGGTTTTATGCTTGCAATAGCAGTCCAAAAGAGTAATTTACACATTTTTATAGCCGATAAAATGTTAGGTTTATTTCCAAATACTCCTAGAGGAATAATTTTTTCTTTAACAATAACATCTGGTCTTCTTAGCTCTATTTTGTCAAATACAACAACAACTCTTCTTCTTATGTCAATCGCACTTTTTATTACTGATGAAGTAAAACTAAAGATGAGATTTGCACTTGCTATCGCTTATGGGGCAAGTGTTGGTGGAATACTTACACCTATTGGAACTCCTCCAAATTTAATATTGCTTGGAATTATGCATGATAAAGGGATGGAAGCTATAGCATTTTTTCAGTGGATGTGGATGGTAACACCTTTAGTTCTGATAATGTTTGTAGTTGTTAGTTTACTTTTAAGTTTAGGGGTGCCAAATGTTCCCATACATAGAGATGCTCAAAAACGACCTTTAAATACGACTCAAAAAAAGATTTTATATATTATTGGTGGATTGATTCTTCTTCTGCTTTTAAATGCTCCAATGAAGCCATTTTGGAGTGGTTTAGGACTTAGTGAGGCTGGAATACTTTTATCTGCTGGTTTACTTTTATTTATGCCTCCCTTTGGTGTGTTGGAATGGGATGAAGATTCTAAGAAAATTCCATATAAGATAATGTTTTTATTTGGTGCTGGCTTTTCTATTGCAAAAGCTTTTAGTGGGACTGGACTTGCTGATGAAATAGCATCGTATTTGATAGTTATGACACAGTTCTCCCCAATAATTTTACTTTTTAGTGTAGCGATGCTTATAACATTTACTACAGAGATAACATCAAATACAGCATTAATTTCTATAATGCTTCCTGTTATATATTCAGTTGCTGAACAAACAGGTATAAATACAACTCTGTTTATGATGGTAGCAACTCTTTGTGCTAGTTATGCTTTTATGTTACCAATAGCAACTCCACCAAATGCAATAGCAATGAGTAGTGGAGCAGTAAATGTTAAAGATATGATTAGATATGGAATAATTTTAAACTTTGTAGGTATCTTTTTTATTGTGATAATAGCTGAGTTTTTTTGGAAAGGGATTTTTTCTTAGTTTTTAGTAGTTTTCTTCTTCCACATGCCATAAAAATCTTTGAGAATAAGAAAAATAGTTAAAAACCAAAGTCCATCAAGAATGAAATTATTATTGAGTCCATTCATATATAAAAAAGGAAAACCTAAAAAATAAGGCCATTTAAAAAAGTAAAAAAATAGTACGCCAACTCCATAGAGTTCTCTTAGTGTTTTTTTCATCTATGTATTATGCTAAACTTCCACTAAAAAAGGTATTAAAAATGATAGTTCATATAGTTATGTTTAAATTTTGTGAAGAAGATAAAGATGCAAATCTAAAGCTAGTAGAAAAACAACTTAATGATTTACTTTCAAAAATAGATGGATTGAAATCTATGGAAGTTGGAATTAATTTTACAGAAGCAGATAGAGCTTTTGACTTATCTCTTTACAGCACTTTTGAAACTAAAGAGGATTTATCAACTTATGCAACTCATCCAGAACATCTAAAAGTAGTAGAGTTGATCAAAAGTGTAACAACTGAATCTAAAGTGGTTGATTATATTATTTAAATTCTACATTCTATCTAACTCGTTCCAAACTTGTAGTTGGTAATGCATACAACAATAACAACACAAAGTAATGTATAAATTCCCAAGTAAAACTTGGGAACTAGAAAAGTGTTTGTCTCTTATAAATATACTTTTGAAGATGATTTCTTGGAGTTTATCAGGTCTTCTTTTGGATTGAAATTTTGTATTACAATCATTACATTTATATTTTTGAAGCTCTCGTCTTTTACCTATCTTTTTTGTATTATTTTTCTCACAATTTGGATAAGTTATTGTGTTTTTTTACAGCCATTTGTAAATAACCTTTGTTTCTTACCACTATAACATACTTTCAAGCATTCTTCAGACCCCCGAATTTTACTTTAAATCCACATTATATATCTGGGGGCAATTAAACTATATTCTTGTGCTTTTAAACCAAGTCATAAATATCGTTTTATACTACGGTTAGTTGAAATAAAAATAATTAAGAATAAGATTAATGGAGTTAGCGTATCGATATTTTTAATAATGTAAAATTATTGTAGTTGAATATTTTAGAAGATGCTAAAGGAAAATGAATGAGATTAAAAATTGTAATAGTTGTTTTTTTATTGATATTACCAGTTTTGTTATATAGTTATGATAATTATTTTTGGGATGATTATTGGAGAGATAAAAATAGACTTGAGAATAAAAGAATTAATCTTCAGCATGAAAGATATTTAGAAGAAAAAAAAGAAGAAAAAAAAATAAAACACAATACTGAAGTAAAGCGTAGAAACCGTAGTGCAAGAATGGCAAACGAAAGATATTTCAGGAGTTTAAAATATCGAAATACAAGTTATATTAGTACTGAAACTGAAACGGTTAATATGAAAAAAGAATACAATGTAAAAGATTTTAAAAATAAACCTCAAATAAAGTTAGGTGAACTTAATATACTTGGTATTACTAGTATTAAACCATTTAAAAAAGATAAATTTATAATCAAGGCTACTAATGGAACATTTGCATTACCAAGAGACAAGTTTTATGAGGCAGAGAAGCTTAATTTTACTCCAGAATTAATGAAATGGATTACAAAATAGTTATTTAGAAAAATTCCAATAAGCACATTTAATTTTTTTAATAAGAAAGTATGTTAAAGATTTAAAGTAAGAAAGGTAATTTGTTATTTGGTGCTCTTTCGGTGACATATAACAGTATTTAGTATACCTTTTTAATTAAGATATATTTTTGAAAACTCCGCATAGACGGTATTTAATGGTAATATATGGTCTAATAAGTTAACTTCATCATCTGGAGCCACTTTAAACTTAATCCTCTAAAATAAGTATTTTCAATTTATATTTAATAACTCGGTGCTATTTGGTGTCAACTTTTGTTTCAAAAACTGACCTTTTTTTTACAAATATAAATAAATGATTTTATTGGTTTTAAAGTAATTTGGTTAAAGACTGTTGATAAATAATTAAATTTTTTTAATATAAAGTTATTTAAACTCTATATTTTCATATCTGTCATACAACCATTCTGCTACGGTATATGCATCTTTAGGAGAGATTTTATCTTTAAGTGATGGCATTGTTCCAAACTTTTCTAAAGCACCTGCATGACATATACTATTATCAAGATTTGGATTGATGATATAATCTTTTACAAACAAGATAAACAGATAGCGGTTTACATCATCCTCCTCATCTGTAGTTTTAATATTTTCTTTTAATCTGGCTGAGACTTCAACCATCGGTGGAGCTTTCATTTTAGTAATGTTTTTTAATACATCTTTTTTATTCATCACCTCCACATGGCAAGAGGCACAATTTTTTTTGTAAATTTTATATCCATCAGAAGCAAAGATAATGGTACTTAATAGAATAGTTGCAAGTAGTATTGTTTTCATAATCTTACCTTCAGTTATATTTGAAATTATTATATCATAAAGGGATTAATAGTTCCATGTGAGTTGTAACCAGGCGAAATCTGAAACAGATTTTTTACCGAACTCACTAAGTTTACTACCACTGTTAATATTATAAGATAAGTCAATATCTATATTGTTTTTAAAATTGTAACTAACCCCCAATTTATTTTGCATGGAGTTATCTTCTATATTTGTCATATTTTTATAGTAAATATTAGAGTACAAGCACTCAAATGGTTCTTTTTGTGTGATTAGTGTAATCCAATAATCTTTTGCTAAGAATGGAAGTAGAGAGTTGGATAGTTCTATCTCTTTTTTATTTAATCCATCAGAATTATATAGATATTCACCAATAATAGTTAGTTCAAAATTAGTTAGATAACGAAAACCTAAAAGGTATGAGTAGTTATCATCTGTTTTTGTTGAAAATTCACCATGAATTTCAAAATTTATTTGAAGATTTTTTGAAAAATCTATACCAATTTGATTTTGGGTAACATCAGAATATTTATAAATTATATCTATATCTGTATCATACAGAAGTAGATAAAGACGAAGAGCAATATTATTGGCAGTTTGGTTTTTTGTTATTTGAGTGTAGTAATCTTTGTTGATTGTATCACTTGATGGTAGATATACTATATCAAAACTAAGATTTTTTAAAATAGTTTGAAAACTTTTGTTATAACTATATTTACTTATGATAAATCCCTCTCGGGTTTTTGTTGGTTGAGTAGGGTCTTTTGGTCTGTCAAAAAAAGCAACTGGATTGAAAAAGTATCCTTTTCCCCATCCAAGAGACTCTTTACCAACTAAAATAGTATGATTTTTATTTAATTCTGCCTCAATATAGAGTTCATTTATCGGATAATTATCTTTTGCATTTTTATCTTTTATATAATCATAAGTACCCATTAGTGAACTTTTAAAAGTAAATATATCATAAAAATAACTAAAATCAAAAAGAGCTTCTAAGTGCATATAATTTTGATGATTTTTGGTGTTTTCATTTAATTGTTGGAACTTATTATCAAGGCGTAAATAACCACTATATTCATATGCTTTAAGCTCAAACTCATCCATATCAAAATCATACTCATCACTAAAAAGTGGTAATATTATTAGGATGGAAATAAAAAGGAGTTTAAACATAGTTTGTCTCTTATCTTCTTAATTCTGAAGCTTTTGAGAGTTTATCTAAGGTAAAAGATTCATCATTAAACTCTTTTGGTGTAATTTTTGCATATATCATGATAGATTTATACCCTTTATACATTGGTGAGGTTGTTTCAATTACTGATGGTCGAACAATACCATCTCCAAAATCTTTTAGTTTTTTATAGTAAAGAGTTTTTATAAGCATTTGAGTAGATGTATAACACTCTATTTGTATTGGTGTAAGTGTTTTTTTATCTACTTGCATTATAAGTTTATCATAAGAGACAGTATCATTTTTTGCTTTTAAATTTAGTAGTAAATACTCCCCTTTATCCTCTTGTGAAGCAACGCTGTACTCAGTGCTAAAATCAAGACGCATAATATCGGCATTATTAAAAACACCACCTACAACAGACTGCATAGATGTGATTCTTATAGGTCTGCCTACATTTGGGATATATAGCCACATATTGTCGCCAAGTCTTAAAGTTGAACGACCTTTTTCACTATCTGGAGATAAAAAGAGTGATACCATCTTATCTCTATCTTTTTTTGCTTGAAAAAGTAAAAACTCTTTTTTTTCTCCATCTGGTTCGATATTGATAAGTTTTTTATACATCTGTGCAGAACTTGGAGTTAGTTTTCTATCAATTGTATCAAGTATATCATTAGCAAATATAGTTATTGTTAGTGTTATAAGTAGTATTAAAATTTTCATTTTCTTCTCCTAGTTTTGTCTTAGTGCATCAACAGGGTTGAGTTTGGCTGCTTTTATTGCTGGTGAGATTGAAGCTATAAGTGAGATTAGGATAACGATAGCACTTACTATTAGCATCTCATTTAGGTGTAAAACAGGATTTAGAGTTAAATCATTTTGCCTACCAAATGAGAAAGTTATTCCGATAGTATTAATTATAAAAATAACGCCATAGGAAAGAATACTTCCAATAATTGTTCCAAAAATACCAAGCATCAATCCTTCCGTTAAAAAAAGCTTTGTAATAGTGCTAGGTGTAGTTCCCATAGCTGCGATAGTTCCAATCTCTTTTATACGCTCATAAACACTCATAACCATAACATTTAAAACAGAGATTAAAACGATAGAGATAAGGATGATTTTGA
>JAGGWE010000053.1 GCA_021157665.1 Sulfurimonas sp. | reverse complement strand
TTTTTATGACTATTTTTATTATAAAAAACTAAAGACTTATTAAATAAAGCTCGATTTTTTAAAAGTCCATCAAATTCATACTTTGTCAAACTTATAAATGATTTATAATCACCTTTGTCAATAGCCTTATTTATATTTTTATGAATTTCATTTAAAATATAATCATGTTTTTTTTGAAGTTTTCTAAGTTTAAAAAGATACTTTTTTATCTCTTGTTTATCTTGAGTTTTATCAACTTTATAACCAAAGTTTTTAAGCTTTTTCACATCTTTTATATAATCAAGTGAACATTTATTTATACTATCTATATTACATAATTTACTGATTGGTTTAACCGAATCATATAGTGGTGTAGAAAGTTTTTTAAATATTAAAGGGTACTCTTGTGAAAAACCTATCGTTATTAAAATAGTTAAAAAAATTAAAAATCTAATCATTTTATATATACTTAGGGATTAAACTCTTTATCTTTTTATAAATTTTATCAAAATCAGTTGAGTAAACTCTATTTTGCCCAATAGCAGTTATAAAGTTTGTATCTCTTTCCCATCTTGGAACTAAATGCATGTGAATATGTTCAGCTATCCCAGCACCTCCGGCTTTACCAAGGTTCATTCCTATATTTACACCCTGAGCATTAAGAGCCTCTTTTAAAAGTGCCACACCCTTTTGAGCTAAAGCACTCATATGTAACCAAACTTCAGGGTCTAACTCTTCTAGTTTATCAGTATGGGCATGTGGAATTATCATAAAATGCCCAGGAGTATATGGATAACGGTTCATGACCATAAAACAGTGTTCATCACGATAAAGGACATGTAACTCTTCGTCATCTTTGGCATGTGTACTTATGTGACAAAAAACACACCCATCAATACGCTCATTTGTAACATACTCATCTCGCCAAGGGGCATATAAAATATCTTCCACAACCTATCCTTTATAAAAACGCAAAAACTAAATCTGGGAATATTATAACTAAACCAAGTCCTAAAAGTTGTAAAAGTATAAAAGGAATTATCCCTTTATATATCTCTACTGTTTTAATTGTATCACCAGCAGCACCTTTTAAAAAGAAAAGTGAAAGTCCAAATGGAGGAGTTAAAAATGAAGCTTGTAAATTAAGAGCGATAAGAACTGCAAACCAGATAGGGTCTATTCCAAAAGCATCCATAATAGGAACTAAAATAGGCACAATTATAAAACTTATCTCTATAAAATCTATAAAAAAACCAAGTATAAAAATACTAAGCATTGATAGAGCAATAAAAACCCAAACATCACCAATATCATTTTGAAAAAACTCTAAAATCAAATCACTTCCACCAAGTTCATTAAAAACAAGAGAAAAAGCTGTTGCACCGATGAGAATCATGAAAATCATACCAGTTAATTTTATAGTTTCAAAGCTAGAGTATTTTATCATCTCAAAATTTAAAGAGTTATTTAAAACAGATAAAAGTAAAGCACCAATAACACCAAAGGCAGCTGATTCCGTAGGAGAAGCGATTCCTGCAAAGATACTTCCTAAAACTGATACCATTAAAAGTAGAGGTGGAACTATTGAGATTACTATCTCTTTTGTACTAACTTTTTGTATATCCTTTAAAATTGGTGCGGCATGTGGGTTTAGATATGCTTTGATTAAAATATAAACGATATAGAGTCCAACAAGCACTAGCCCTGGTAGAACTGCACCCTTAAACAAATCCCCAACACTCACACTCATAACATCACCTAAAATAATTAAGATAATTGATGGAGGTATAATCTGCCCAAGAGTTCCACTCGCTGCAACAGTTCCCGAAGCTAAGCCTTTATCATATCCAGCCTTTAACATAAGTGGAAGTGCGATTACACTCATCATAACAACAGAGGCAGATACTATCCCAGTTGAAGCAGCAAGCATTGCTCCAACCAAGACAACACTTACAGCTAATCCACCACGGACATCACGAAATAAAGCAGACATAGAGATTAAAAGTTTTTCTGCCATTTTTGATTTTTCTAACACTAAACCCATAGCGATAAAAAGAGGAACTGCCATAAGAGTTGTATTTGACATTATCCCAAATATTCTAAATGGAAGAACTTCAAAAACTTCAAATCCAAGTTCAGGGATTAAAAAAGCAAAAGCGATAGATACTGTTCCAAAAACAAAAGCTACTGGAATTCCTACTAAAAGCAGTATAAGAACCACAACAAACATTAGTAAAGCTATCATAATGATTTCCACATGCCGAAGTTTGTTTTAGCATCTTTTATAGCTTGAAGTGATAAAAACACAAATGAAAGAGGAAGCAGAGCCTTAACAAGATAACGATACTCAAGCCCACCGGGATTTGAAGATGCCTCATTTTGCATAAAACTCATCTCTACAAACCCAACTCCTATATATATGATAAGAAAAGAGAAAGGAAGTATAAAAAACAGTGCAGAGATAAAATTTATAAGAGCCTTGTTTTTTTCACTATATGAAGCATAAAAAATATCCACCCTAACATGTGCATTTTCTCTTAAAGTATAAGCGATACCAAACAAAATAATAATATCAAAAAGATGCCATTCCAACTCTTGAAGAGCAATAGAACCAGTTGAAAAAAGATAACGAGCAGTTGCATCATAAACCACTAAAAGAACTAATATAGCTAATATAAAAGCTGTGAAATTGCCTAGGTATTTTATTAGTTTATCTATTGATTCCACATGCCAACCTTATTAACCAATACTCAAAATAGCATTTATCTCATCTTTATCAAAATCACTTGGAACAAATCCTTCGTACCAATTTTCTCCATTTTCACCTAGATAGTGCTGATTTTCAAACGATGGATTTTCTATAGCTTGGACTATGTCATTGTAGTGATAAATCCCTCCACTATCTTCCATTGGTCCTTCTCTTCTTCCAGCTGTACATATCGGATAATCTATTTTTGAATCATATGCTAAGATTTTCTCTAAAACTATCTCATGCTCCCAATTATCTCCAAAATCATAAATATATTTTATCTTATCTTTTATATTACTAAGTTCGGTTTTTATACTATACTCATCTGCTGGTAATTCTCTACTATCTCCAAACATACTCTCCTCTAAAGATTCCCTACTTGTATAACTAGCTCTTTTACTCATAAACATATAAAGATGATAATCTTCCCAGTTAAATGTATCTTGAATAATATCATGAAGTTCTTCAAAATTTATAGTAGGCTCAACTAAAACTCTTCTCCAAATAGGTGGTTTAGCACCTTTTATAGAGATTTTCAGTTGATATATATTTTGCTTTGGTTTTTCATTTATTTCTAGTGAAAATGTAAGATTTTCTCTTGATTTTTCATACT
>JAGGWE010000084.1 GCA_021157665.1 Sulfurimonas sp. | reverse complement strand
CCTCTCAACCGATCTTAAAAGTGCCACGCTTTGATAAGTACTAGAAAAGGCTAAAAGTGGTTTAGAGATTGCAGATATTAAATAACCTACGATTAAAAAAGGTTTTCTGATTTGAAATCTATCGCTTAAATATCCAAAAAGTATCCTAAATATATAAGAGACAAAAGTAGCACTTGCTATTACAATTCCTAACTTATCAACTCCATCATTTAAAATATAAACGATAAATATTGGCAATACAGGTGTTATCATAGCAGATGCAAAATCTGTAAAAAAACTAACCATTCCTAAGTAATATATATTTTTATTCATCTACTATCTCCAAATTAAATATTAATACTGTCGTTTGTAATTTTAACACAACTACATCTGTTAAGATCTCATTGAACATTAAAAACAGTTTTAGCAAAAATACCAAAATATATTGTACCGGTAAATAAAATGATTTGAGCTATTATTGGTAGATATATAGGTTTAATAATCTCTTCTTTAGCTAATGTATCAAAGTATATACTTTTAATAATCCACGCATAATAACCTACAGACAGAGCAGAGTTTAGTAGAGCTATTAAAACAACCCACCATAAACCTGCATCAACACCAGCATAAAACACCACTGCTTTTCCTAGAAAACCAGCAAGCAATGGAATACCAGCTAAAGATAATAGTTGAACTGTAAAGAAAAATGCAACTATTGGATTTTGTTTAGAAAATCCACTCAACTCTTTTAGAGTAGAAATATTATAATTTTTTCTTAAAATATCCAGAGTTAAAAATGCAGCACTTTGCATAAAAATATAGGCGATTGAGATGTATAAAATCCCATCTTTTGCAAATTCACTTTTAATTGCTGCAAACCCTAGTAAAATATAGCCAGCATGAGCAATAGAAGAGTATGAAAGTATTCTCGCAAGATTGTTACTAAATAATGCCATAAAATTCCCTAAAGTCATAGTAGCTATAGCAAAAGTTACAAGAACAGGAACTGAAAAATTTAAGTTTTGAAGTATAAATGGTGAAAAGATATTAAAAACTGCTAAAGCTACTACAGTTTTTGAAACAGCACTTAAAATTGCTGCATGCTTATGTCTAACAAGTGCATAAGTATCTGCTGCCCATCCGTGAAAAGGGACAATTGTAAGTTTATAAAATAATCCTATTATCATAATATAGATACCAACTTGCTCTATGCTATTTGCTATTGTAGTGATTGGTTGAAGTAAATCTCCTCCACCCATCACATAAAAAACTAAACCTAAAAATAAAATACCAGTAGCAATACCACCTGCTACAAACATCTTAACTGCACCCTGGGCTTGCTCTTTTGTTTTAATGTGACTTACTAAAATAACTGAAATAATACTAAGTGATTCAAAGCTAATAACAAAACTTAGTATTGTATTACTTTGTAAAAGTAGTATTGATGATGCACCAATAAATAGTATTTGAGTAATACTTATATCTTCATCTTCATGTAAAATAATAGCAAACAAAACTATCTCTAAAATCAATTCAAAAAGTTTTATATTTTCACTCTCAAAGAAACCAACTAAACCAATTGGAATATTATTGAAAGTACAATAACTACTCAATACAATACCTATAAGAGCAAAAGGTTTAAGCCATTTTGTTCTATGTAATAAAATACTTAAAAGAGCAAAAAGAAAAAATATTGAAAATGAACTTATCATAAGGCACCCCCTAATAGTTGAAATTGTGTAAAAGCAGGATTGATATATTCAAAAAGTAAATTTGGAAAAATACCAAATAGTATAATCAATAATGCAAAAATTATTAAAGCTAAAAATTCCATATTATCCATTTTAAAGTTTGTCTCTTGAACAATTTTGCCCATTTGCCCATAGATAACTCTTCTAAATGTCCAGATTATATATCCAGAACCTAACATAGATGCAACTGCAACAATAGCCATCCACAAACCAAAACTTTTAATGGTACTGAGTAAAATAGTTAATTCACCTACAAAACCAATGGTTCCAGGAAGTCCTAAAGCTGCAAAACCTGCTAAAACAAAAATAGCTGAAAGATATGGGGCTTTTTGCATCAAGCCTCCCATATCTTTCATCTGCCACGAGCCAGTTTTGTGATGTAAAAATCCAGCTATAAGAAACAATGGAGATATAATAAAAGCATGTCCTATCATCTCGTAAAGTGCTGCACCTAAACCCTCATAACTTAGAGTTGATATAGCAATAACTACTAATCCCATATGTGAAATAGAGCTATAAGCTATCATCTTTTTAAGATGTGTTTCATATATTGCCATAAATGCAGAATAAAATAGACTGATTAAACCGAGAGTTAAGATTATCCAAGCATATTTTTGTGATGTTTGAGGAAGTATCATAATAACTAATCTAATCATTGCATAAGCACCCATTTTTAGTAAAACTCCTGCAAGTAAAACAGATACGGGAGCAGGTGCTTCTACATGTGCATCTGGTAGCCAAGTGTGAAATGGAAAGATTGGCATTTTTACAGCAAAACCTATAAAAAGCAACCACCAAATAAGTAAGGGTGAAACCAACATAGATTCTTTAATAAGTGTCATTTCAAATGTACCGCTCTCTTTATGAATAAGAAAGAATGCTAAAAGAATTAGCATTGATGCTACATGTGTATAAAGAAAAAACTTTATAGCTGCATAAATTCGTCGCTCGGCTCCCCAAATACCTATAAGGAAATACATAGGTATAAGAGTAAGTTCCCAAAAAATAAAGAACCATAAGAGATTTGTACTCATAAAAACACCAAAAATTGCTCCACTAAACAAAATAAGCAAAGAGTAGTAAAGTGCTTGATTTTTCATACTCCAGCTAGAAAGTGCAACTAATATAAGTAAAACAGAGGTTAGAGTTAGCATTATACTACTTAACATATCAACTTGAAGAGTCAGTACAAAATCAAATTTTTCTACATTTAGATATGTTCCTAAAGTCATAAATCCACTATGTGGTAGTTGATTAAAAAGTCCTAAAGAAAACTGTAACATATATGCAAATAAAAGTAGTGAGATATATTTACTTACGCTACTATCTCCTCTAAAAAACAGAGCTAAAACAAAAGCTAAAATAATTGGAATAAAAATTAATTCTAATGCAATCATACAACACCCCCTATAAAAAGAGCAACAAGTAAAATAATCAATCCTATCATCATTGCTCCTGTATTTCCACTTGCCTCATCACTTTTTAGTTGCATAAACCAACTATGTATCCCTTGACTTATCTTAGCAATAGAATCAACACTTGCATCAATAATATGTTTATCTATCCACGAGATAGTTTTAGCAAAACTTTCTACTACAATATTTTTTACAAAATAGTGAATCATAAATTCTATAAAATAGCCATTAAAAAGAAGTTTATGAATTGCCCTCATCAATGGTTGAGCAGCTACTTTTTTAAGTATATCAACTCTTTTTACATAATAATAATATACAATCAAAAAGAGTAAAACAATAGCACTCAATAATGGAAATACAAGACCATCTATATGATGTTCTGATATAACTTTCCCACTTACCAATTCTCCAATATTTTCTTGAAAAAATCCCATAATAAAAGTGACAATTGCTAAAATGATTAAAGGTAAAGTTATCCAAAAAAATGATGGTTTTGTGGTTTTTTCATAAAGTTCTTTATCTCTTGGTTTACCTATAAAAGTAAGAAACCAAAGCCTTGAGATATAAGCAATTGAAAGAACACCTGCTACAATAGTTAAACTTGATATAATACCTGAAGTATCACTATTTAGAAGTGTTGCTGTAATGATTGCATCTTTTGAATAAAATCCACTAAATGGTGGAATACCACTTAAACTTAATGCCCCAAAAGCCATAGATAAAGATACAAAAAGCATTTTTTTAGATAAACCACCAAATCTCCACATATCTTTTACATGAGATGCTGACATAATTATTGCCCCTGCACCTAAAAATAGTAGTGCTTTAAAAACAGCATGATTAACTAAGTGCGTCATACCAGCTGCCAAACTTCCAGCACCCAAGCCAATAAAAGCCAATGAAAGATGCGACATAGTTGAGTATGCAAGAACTTTTTTAATCTCTGTCTGAACAAGTGCTGAAGTTGCTCCAATAAAAGCACTTATTGCTCCAAAAGTAGCTACAACTATTAGTGCATCTGCTGCAATATAAAAGTCAAAAAGACGAGCAACTATATAGATACCACTATTAACCATAGTTGCACCATGAATTAAAGCTGAAACGGTAGTGGGTCCCTCCATTGCTCGCATAAGCCAAGGAAAAAGTGGAAATTGACCTGATTTTCCAATAGCTGCTATAAAGATAAAAATAGCAATAATATAAATCATATTTTTTTCTATTGCTCCACTATTTGCCAGTGTGTTTAACTCCATCAAATCAAGTGTATTTGTAAGATAAAATAGAAGTCCAATCGCTGCAAATAAAAATATATCTCCAAAACGGGTAAAAAGAAATGCACTTACCCCTGCATCTGCTGGTTCTTTCTTTTGATGCCAAAAAGATATAAGTAAGTATGAAGCAACCCCCATAAACT
>JAGGWE010000115.1 GCA_021157665.1 Sulfurimonas sp. | reverse complement strand
TTTCTAAAGGAACATAGCTTGAACCAACTTTAACAAGGGTACTTCCACCCTCAAATCTTACTGATTCTATAGGGTATGCTCCCATTCTCGTTGTTTGTGCTTTACCAGCAGTATCATTGTAGCTAGCCGTTATATAATACATTCCACTATCTGCTTCTGAACCATCACTAAGCATACCATCCCAATCAAATTGATAAACACCAGATGGATTTGGTTTAATAGGCATTGTATCTACTATATTACCATTAGCATCTAAAACTTCAATTACTCCATTCTCAATATCTTCTGGAAAATATACCTCAAATGAACTAGTAGTACCTTTATCGTATCCAATAGCATTACTACCCAAATCTGCTGTTTTACCAATAGCCGAAATAGTTGAAAACTGCTGAGAAATACCTAAAGAGGTAGCTAAATCTTCTAAAGCTTTATTGGTATTTTCTGTTGATTCTAAAGTCGCAAGTTGAGATGTTTGTTCCAAAATTTTTCCACTATCCATAGGTTCAGTTGGATCTTGATGCTGAAGTTCAACTAAAAGGAGTGTCATAAAATCATCCTTACCTAAGGCTGTTTTATTTTCTACTGTATTAGTAGCAGTTCCAACTGCACCATTTGTAGCGTAATTATCTCCATATGCATTAATTGCCATTTTATATCCTTTATGCGTAGCTTGGAACTACAATTTCTAAAGAGTTTAAAATCTCTTCATTTTGTTCTTCATTATCAAAATAGTTATATTCTTCATCAGCTTTTTGCTCATTTTGGCTATTTTGCTGTTGTTGTGAACCGTTTTGTTCACTATTTTGCGAACTATTATTAAAATTTAATGTAGCATTATTTATTCCAGTATTTGCTAGTTGCGTTCTTAGTTCATTTGCATTCATAGATAATGTATTTATCGCTGTATTATTTGAACTAATATTTATATGTAAATTTTTTCCTCTTTGAACAACAGTTAAATCAATTTCTCCAAGCTTTTGTGGATTTAGTTGAACTTTAATTCTTATAAATGGGGATTTATAATTTTCTATAGCATTTTTAACATCTTGAGAAATATATTTAATCATCTGTTTTGCTTCATTTAACTTAACTTCGAAACTATCTGCTTTAGAAGTTGTTAATCCATCTATTTTACTATTTTGAGTTGAATTATCTTTTTCACCATGCAAGAGTTGTTCTAAAGATTTTGTTACTTCAGTTGTTGCATTTGGAGCTATGACCTTAGCCGTTGCAACTGAAAAATCAGCGGTTAAATTAATTGAACTATTTAAAGATGGTTTTTCACCACGAAGAAGAAGTTTAAGAGTTTCATCTGCCTTTTCTCTCGGTGTTTTTTCTTCGACTTTAAACTGTTTTGATTGAACCAACTGCTCAGTAGAGTGTTCTGTTTTATCTTGAGCCTTAAAAAGTGGTGTTGATTTAAAATCTTGAGTTATCTCTGCTCTTTTATTATCAACTTTTACATCTTCTCTTATATTTTCATTAACTTTTAACTCTTGAAATACCTCTTTTGTTTTTATCTCTTGAACTACTTTGGCATGTGGGATTTTTACTTCACTCTTTAAAATCTCTTTTTGAGGAGCACCTTTATCTTCAGTTTTTGAAACCTTTTTTTGAAGAACATCCTTAATTTCAGTTTTTAAAACCTCTTTTTGAAGAACATCCTTAACTTCAATAGGGTTTTTACTAACACTTACCTCTTGAATAGTTATTTTACTAACATCTACACCAAATTTTTTAGCCATCTCAGCTAAACCTTTTAATGTTTTTGGTAAATCTTTAACCTCTGCTCTTTTATACTCATCACTATTTATTATCCTATTTTTTAAAAATTCTTTTGCATCAACAACTAAGGTTTTTATCTCTTTAGGGCTTAGAGTTTGTGTTATTGTTGGATTAAGTTCTAAAGTATCTTTAGTCTTTACTTGAAACTTATCATCATGCTTTAAAAGAGAAAGAAGAGTGTCTTTTTTTGATGATTTTTTTATATCTTTTGTAACTACTACTTCTTCTTTAGAATCAAGAGATAAAACTAAAAGACCATTTTGAATCTCTTTATCTTTTGGATTTTTTACACCTCTTAAAAGGTCTGAAAAAGAAACTTCTGGCTTATCTTCACTAACTGATAAATTAATAGGTGATGATAAGTTTGACTCTGGTTTTACATCTAATGAAATCATACCGTTCTCCTATACTCTAGCCCTTATATATGAGGGTTTTTAGTAAATAAAGCATTTAGTATTCCATATGATAAATATAATAATATTATTGCCGATATTGTTAATATGAAAAAATTATTATTTTTATTATTTCCTATGCTACTTTTTGCAGTAAGTCCATTTGAAACGAAAAGCTCAAAAAGTTTTGATCTTAGTGTTTTTGATACCAAAAGGGATACAGTAAATACTCAGGCGATAAATAATAAAAAAATAAAATGTAGGTATGTATGTGACAAAAAGTTATATAAAGAGCAAAAGATAGCTGATGCTATCTCTTTTTATAAGAAAATAGCTAAATAACTTTAGCAAATCTATCTAAACAGTGTAAATCATCTTTATAAAAAGTACTCACACTATCTTGCATGTTTCCAAGTAACTCTTCTGGTGATTCACCATCAGCTGGATAACTAAGCATAAATGAGTTAAGATATTTTCCATAAAACTCGTCAAACATCTTTTTAACTATATCTGCTCCATATTTATCAGTATATGGTAAAACAAAAAAATAATTTTTTTCATGATTAACTATAGAATCTGAAGTTCTTAATATTTCCCCTAATGAATTATCAATAATCTCTTGATTTATCTCAATAAGATTACAATACAGCAAAGTAAAACTTTCAGCACGATTTTCATCAAGTCTATCAGATATTCCCATATTTAAAGCGAGTAGTTGTTTAAAATCATCAAATGTAAAATGTATTCCAGCCATAATGTAAATCCTTTTATGAAGTATATTATAAAATTGTAAAAGGTTTTATTTCAGCTCTTGATTCTAAGGGTGAAGCACTTAGTTCTTCCCCATCAAAAGATAAGGTGTAACTATTTTGCACACTTGTTTTACAATATGTAAGTATAATTTTAGCTGCTAACTCTTTATCATCTTTAGTTGCATTTTTAGAGAGCATGGCATGTGGACCAGGAATACCAACTGTTCTTATGTGATAAAACTTATCATTATCTATATCTTGAAGATAAGCATTTTCCTCTTTATTTCTACCAACAATAAGCTTTGCTCCATCTTTTAAACGAAAATGACGACCAAATTTCATAATAGGAATATCTTTAACTTCAAACTTATCATGTTTAATAAAATCAAACATCTTTTTTGCAAAATTTGCATCAGTTAAAAGACAACCTCCACCTGGGGATTCAAAGTTTTCTAGTCCTATCTCTTTTACCATCTGAAGCTGTCTCTCACGGCTTCTACCAGTAATTCCCTCTAGTTTATCTCTATCTACCCAGCCTTTTTCCTCAGCTATTGTTGGTACTAATCTTAGGGCTGACATTGGACGAAGTAAAAGTCCATCACAATTTGACTCATTTAAGACAGTTTGCATCGCATCTTTATTTTGGCTCATTGGGCGTTGTCCCATAACCTCACCACTAATCAAAAATGAAGCACCCTCCTCTTCCATAACTCTCTTAGCAACTGCAAACATCTTAGCATGACAATCTATACATGGGTTAAAGTTTTTTCCATAACCATGTTTTGGGTTGAACAAAACATCTTGTAAAAACTCACTTTGAATATCAATTATTTTAAGTTCAGCACCAACTTGATCACATTGATTTTGCATATGTTCAAGTCTATCTTTTGTACTACCAAAACCCATATTAATATTAATAGCTAATACCTCTATACCTTGATTGATTATCATTTTCATCGCTAAAGTAGAATCAAGTCCACCACTAAAAAGTGCTATTGCTTTCATTTAATCCCCAAATGTCACGAGTTCACCCCGTTTTAATTGTGCAATTTTACCACGAAACTTACGAATATAAAAGGCTTTTTCTTCGAATGGCATGTGGCTTTGCAGATTTATCTTTTTTAACTCTCTCTCATAATATTTTGTAAGAAAAATTAACAGTTCAGCCTTTAGTGCTTCTTCATCTTCAACTATGTGAATATTATCATCAACTAAAATCGCCATTAACTCTGGAGTATTATTATTACCCCCAAGTGCAAGATTAAATTCATAGGAATGAAACATCAAAATTGATGGATCTAAAACATCTAAAATCTGATTTATAAATTGTGGTTTTTCCATTACTGTTTTAATAAGAGATAATTCCCACACATCTTTATGAGTATTTTTTTGAAGAAGAGGTGCATTTTGATTTATGTTAGTGTTATTGCTAATTTTTAATAAAGATGGATTTACACCAAGTCCACCCAATCGAGAAGCTAAATATGTTTTATACTCCTCTTGAAGAAGAGGCGAAAGAGTTTTTAAATAACTCAAACCATCCTGCATACAAGACTCTTTAGCCTTTGGGTCTCTCAAATCGTATAAAGATAAAATCTCATCTAAAACAAACTCTATAAATACCTTAGGTTCTCTTATCATACCAGCTAACTCTTCAATGGCACCATTTTTAACCATATCCGCAGGATCAAGTCCCTCTGCAAAAATAATAACACCACCATTAAATCCACTGGCACTTAAAAGTTTTGAAGCTTTTAAAGCTGCTGCTCTTCCAGCTTTATCTCCATCATAAGCCATAATAATCTTAGGCTCACCTTTTCTCAAAAGTGGTAAATGTTCGTGAGTTAAAGCTGTTCCAAGTGTGGCAACTGCATTATCAAATCCAGCTTGATGAAGCATAATAACATCAAGATAACCCTCTGTTATAATTATCTCTTTATGTTTGTAAAGTGCTTGTTTTGCATGATGATAAGCATATAAAAGACGAGATTTATTAAAAAATGGAGTCTCTGGTGAATTTACATATTTCGCCTGATGTCCGGTAATTGTTCTACCACCAAAACCAACGATAGAACCGTTTGCAGAATGAATAGGAAAGGTTATCCTCTCAATAAACCTTGCGAAATTTCGTCCACTATCATATCCTACAACACCCATCTCAACAGATTCTGCCATAGTAAATGATTGAGATTTTATATAATTTATAGTTGCATTTGAATCAGGTGCATACCCTATACCAAATTTTTCAATACTACTCTCATATATCCCTCTATCTTTAATATACTCCAATGCTGTTTGTTTAGAAGTTAGTAAAGTTTGATACCACTCATTTAACTTATCCATAACTTGTGAACGAGGTTTATTATGTTTGTTATCGGTATAACTAAGAGTAAAGTTATAAGAATCTGCTAATTTTTCCAGTGCTTCAGGATAGTTAAGTTTCTCATACTCCATAACAAACTTAACACTATCTCCACCAGCACCACAGCCGAAACAATGATAAATCTGTTTTTGTGGGCTTACTACAAATGAGGCTGTTTTTTCATCATGAAAAGGGCAAGGTGCTTTATAGTTTGCACCTGCTTTTTTCAACTCCACATAAGAGCCTACAACATCTACAACATCAAGTCGTGCCTTTAGGGCTTCTATGGAGTCTTGGGTAATCATAAATAGATTATATCTAGTCATTGATTAAAAAATTATGTAATTGTAAAATATTATGATATACTTCCGTTTCAAATTTTAAAAGAAAGTGGGTGATGTGATATGCCAGGAATAGTACTTCGTTCAGATGATAACTTTGATGCATCTTACCGCCGTTTCAAGAAGCAGACTGACC
>JAGGWE010000135.1 GCA_021157665.1 Sulfurimonas sp. | reverse complement strand
TTAAAAAAGTTTGTTGTATTAAATCAAGAGGGGCATAAACAAAGACTTAACCCTCATTATAAATTAGATTTAAACTCTACTGCAAAAATTCGTATCACTCCACTTGGTGGACTTGGTGAGATTGGTGGAAATATTACAGTTTTTGAAACAGAAAAAGAAGCAATTTTAGTTGATGTTGGGATGAGTTTTCCAGATGAAGATATGCATGGTGTTGATATTTTAGTACCAGATTTTTCATATCTTAGAGAGATTAGAAAAAAAATTGTTGCTGTAATTATTACACATGCTCATGAAGATCATATCGGTGCAATGCCTTATCTTTATAAAGAGATGCAGTTTCCTATTTATGCTACTTCATTACCTTTAGCGATGATTGGTAATAAGTTTGATGAACATCATATAAAAGAGCATAGAAGATATTTTAATCCAGTTGAAAAAAGAAAGATTTATGAAATTGGTAATGATTTTAAAATAGAGTGGATGCACATGACTCACTCAATCTTAGATTCTTCATCATTGGCTATTACTACTGATGCTGGAACAGTTATTCACACAGGTGATTTTAAAATTGATCATTCTCCAGTAGATGGTTATACAGCAGATTTACATAGACTTGCTTACTATGGAGAAAAAGGTGTTCTTTGTCTTTTAAGTGATTCTACTAACTCTTATAATGTTTTACCAACTCCATCAGAGTTAAGTGTTGGACCTGCTCTTGATAGAGTTTTTGCTAAGGCTGAGGGTCGTGTACTTCTTTCAACTTTTTCATCAAACATTCACCGTGTTCAACAAGCGATTCAGTACGGAGTTAAATACGGTCGTAAAGTTTGTGTAATTGGTCGTTCAATGGAAAGAAATATAGAGATTGCAATGCAATATGATTATATTAGATTCCCTAAAAATATCTTTATAGATGCTGATGAAGTTGCTCATATGAATGATAAAGATGTTCTTATCGTGACAACTGGTTCTCAAGGTGAACCAAACTCTGCATTATTTAGAATGTCGATTGGGGAGCATAGACATATTAAAATCAAGCCAACAGATTTAATCGTTTTATCTTCTCGTGCTATTCCTGGTAATGAGGGAAGTATCTCTGGTATGTTAAATCATCTTCAAAGAGCAGGGGCTAGAGTTCACTCAAGTAAAGATATTCATGTTTCAGGACATGCTTCTATTGAGGAGCAAAAACTTATGCTTCGTTTAGTTAATCCTAAATTCTTTTTACCAGTTCATGGTGAGTATAACCATGTTATGCGACATAAAGAGACTGGTATGATTTGTGGTGTTCCTGAGAGAAATATCCTTCTTATGACTGATGGTGAGCAGATAGAGATTGCACCAAAATATATGAGAAAAGTGAAAACAGTTAAAACTGGTAAAACATATATTGATAACCAAAATAATCATCAGATTGATGATGATATAGTTCTTGATCGTCAAAAACTTGCATCTGACGGTATTGTTATGATGGTAGTTCAAGTTGATGGACAACACTCTAAAATGCAGGCAAAACCTAAAGTTACAACATTTGGTATTGTTGCAGATAGACAAGATAAAGCATTTGCTAAAGAGATGGAAGATGTAATTGAACATTTTTTATTTCATCTTAAAGATGGTATGATTGAGAATTCAAGAGCATTAGAGAATGATCTTCGTCAAATTGTTAGAAAACATATTTATAGAAAGATGAAGAAATATCCATTAATCGTTCCACATGTATTGGTGTCTTAGGTTCTAAGTAGTAGGGCATGTGAAAATATTTTCCACATGCCAATATTTGTAACTGCTAAGTATTTTATCTATTATAATATTTTATAGAGTATAATCTTAGAAAGATGAGAATATGAAAAATCATGCTATTGAGCAGTTTAGTATATTTATGAGTGTGACAAAATGGTTAGTGCTTTCTTCTATGGTAGGTGTAATCATTGGTGCTACTGTTACACTATTTTTAAAAATTTTACAATTTTCAGAAGAGAGTCAATCTTTATTACCCTTTAAACATTATTATCTATTACCTTTTGCTTTAGTTTTGACAGTATGGTTAGTAAAGAAATTTGCTCCAGATGCACATGGGCATGGTACAGAAAAAGTTATAGAGGCTGTTCATAAAAAGAGTGGTAAAATAGATCTTGCAGTTATACCTGTTAAATTACTGACTACAGTATTAACTATTTTTACTGGAGGTTCAGTTGGTAAAGAGGGTCCTGGTGCTCAAATTGGTGCAGGTATGTCTTCTTTAGTTTCTGATATTTTTCATTTTAATAAAGACGATCGAAAAATACTTGTAATATGTGGTATTGGAGCTGGATTTGCATCTGTTTTTGGTACACCAATAGCAGGGGCTATTTTTGGTGTAGAAGTATTAATAGTAGGTCTTATTCGTTATAATGTTTTGCTACCATCTTTTATTGCAGGTTTTTCTGCATTTTCTACAGCACAATATTTAGGCATAGAATATACATATTTTAATATACATTTTCAACAGCAAGTTGGACTTGATTTACCTCTAATTATGCAAGTTGTTTTAGCTGGAATCTTCTTTGGTGTTATATCCGATTTTACAATTACTATGTTAAATAAAGTATCAAAAATTATCTCAAAAATCCCTATGAATAGATATTTTAAAGCCTTTTTTGGTGGTGTTATTTTAATTTTACTATCTTTAGTCGTTGGGGAACAATATTTTGGTTTAGGGCTTGATACAATAGATGAGATGCTGACAGTATATAATTATATTCCTATTGATATTCCATGGTATACCTTTTTCTTTAAAACATTATTTACTTCTATAACGCTTGGTGTTGGTGGTAGTGGTGGCATTGTAACACCTATCTTCTATATAGGTGCTACTAGTGGTCACTGGTTTGGAACAATGATAGGCAATGATCAAGTTACTTTTTTTGCTGCTCTTGGCTTTATTAGTGTATTAGCAGGAACAACTAATTCACCAATTGCTGCAACTATTATGGCAATGGAATTATTTGGTCTTGAAGTTGCTCACTATGCTGCTATTTCGGTGGTAATAAGTTTTTTAATGACAGGACATCGTAGTGTATTCTCTTCACAAATTTTAGCTATGAAAAAATCTGATTTACTTAAAATTGATATGGGTGAGGATATTGCACATGCAAAAATAGGGATGAAAGATAATGATATAGATAAGTTTAATAATATTCGAGAAAGTATTATTATAAAACGCAAAAAATATCAAGAAAAAATAAAATCTAAAAAACGAAATCTAAAATCTAAAAAATAATTTATAGAAACAAGAGTATAAAAATTATTGTATAATTACTTCATTAATATTTAAAGGGAATAGATTGTCCGATAATAAAAATTTGCAATTTGAAAATGCAGTAAAAACTATGATGCTTCATGTTGGGGAAGATCCTGATAGGGAAGGGCTTATAAAAACTCCTGAGCGTGTCAGAAAGGCTTTTGAGTTTATTTATGGGGGCTATAAAGAAAATCCAGAAGAGATTTTGAAAAAAGCACTTTTTACAAGTTCCAATGATGAGATGGTTCTGGTTCGTGATATTGAATTTTATTCAACTTGTGAACATCATCTATTACCTATTATTGGTAAAGTTCATGTTGCTTATATTCCAGATGGTAGGGTTGTTGGATTGTCAAAAATTCCTCGTGTAGTAAATGTTTTTGCTCGTCGTATGCAAATTCAAGAGGAACTAACAGAACAAATTGCTGATTCGATAATGGACACAATCCAGCCAAAAGGTGTAGCTGTTGTTATACAGGCTCGTCATATGTGTATGGAGATGAGAGGAGTTGAAAAGATTAATTCAACAACAACATCTTCAGCATTAAGAGGATTATTTAAAAAAGATGAAAAAACAAGAGCAGAATTCTTTTCTCTTATAAATTCACCAACTGGTACACGATACTAAAGTCCTCCTCCACATGCCATTTAAATCACTAAAAGAAAAACTAGCTACCAAAAACTACTCTGTAGCTTTTGGTCAGGTAGTTAAAATCAATGCTACGGTAATAACAGCAAAAGGTTTAAAAGTAAGTATTAGTGATATAGTGAAAATTATTTCAAATGATACAGGACAAGAAACTATAGGTATGGTTACAGAGATAGATGGCTCAACCTTTTTTATAACACCTTTTAGTTTTGTAGAGGGATTTTGTTCAGGAGATAAAGTCTTTTTAGATTCAACAGGTTTAAATATACCTGTTGGTGATTCTCTTTTAGGTCGAGTTGTTGATCCTTTTATGAGACCCATTGATGGTAAAGGAAATATAAATAACTCTAAACTAACGCCAATAATAAAAGCACCAATAGCTGCAATGAAACGAGGAATGATAGATGAGGTTTTTTCTGTTGGTGTTAAAAGTATAGATGGACTTTTAACATGTGGAAAAGGTCAAAAACTTGGGATTTTCGCAGGTTCAGGAGTTGGAAAATCAACTCTTATGGGTATGATTGTTAGAGGTTCAGATGCACCGATAAAAGTTGTAGCATTGATTGGTGAAAGGGGTAGGGAGGTTCCTGAGTTTATTGAGAAGAACTTAGGGGGTAACTTAGAAAATACTGTTATTATCGTTGCAACCTCTGATGATTCTCCACTTATGAGAAAGTATGGTGCTTTTGCTGCAATGAGTGTTGCAGAGCATTTTAAAGACAAAGGTCTTGATGTTCTTTTCATTATGGACTCTATTACAAGATTTGCAATGGCTCAAAGAGAGATAGGTCTTGCTCTTGGTGAACCACCAACTTCAAAAGGCTATCCACCATCTTCTCTTACACTTTTACCTCAGTTAATGGAAAGGGCAGGGAAGGAAGAGGGTAAAGGTTCTATAACTGCCTTCTTTACAGTTCTAATCGAAGGGGATGATATGAGTGATCCTATTGCTGATCAGTCTCGTTCTATTTTAGATGGGCATATTGTACTTTCTCGTGAACTTACAGACTTTGGTCTCTATCCACCTATTCATGTCCTAAATTCAGCTTCTAGGGTTATGAATGATATTATCTCTACGGAGCATTTTCAGGCTGTAATGAAGTTTAGAAGATTATATACACTACTTAAAGAGAATGAGGTACTTATTAGAATAGGTGCTTATACAAAAGGTACAGATCCCGAGCTAGATGAAGCGATAAATAAAAAAAACGATATGCAAAAATTTCTTTCTCAGGGGGCTACTTATCAAAGTCCATTTGATGAGACTATATCTATTATTACAGAGCTTATGAGCGATGTTAACTCCCCATTATAATATCAGAGTTTATCCAGCTATCTCTATCTATTCTATTATTTTGGTTTTGAGTAATCGCCAGTCTAGTTTTTGAAAAGTTTTCATACATTTTCATTATAGAAATAATTTCATTATCTAAACCAAATATATCTATATATGAGTATATAATTGCTTCTGCTTTTTTATATTTTTTTTGAGCAAGAAGTCCTTTGATTTTTGAATGAAAGCTAACCCTAAAGAGATCTCCTATTTTATCTCTTCGAGAACTTAGATTTATAAATTCTCCTAATGTTGTTTTTATATCTTTTATATTACCTTTCAAAGCAAATACTTCACATTTAGAGATTATTTTAGACCATTGTTTTTGTAGTAAAACTCCTAATTCATTTGTACTTAAGAGATGATATTTATCATATACTTCATAACAGGCTACAAAATCATTTTTTTCATAAGCATTATAAAGTTTTTCAATTGCACTACATTCATTTTTTAATATTGATAGTTCTTTTGTTATATAATCAATATTTTGAAGTTTAGTAATTTTTTGAACAGCAGATTTTATATCAGAGTTGTTAATATCTCTTTGTAAATCTTCAAGTGCTAGGTTTATCTCATCTTTTATACCTGCATATGTAGGTACTTTTGTAAAAAGTTCATTTGTTTTAGCAATTTTTTCAACTTTTTGAAAATTTTTTAATTCTATAGCTTTTAAAAATTCTAAAAAATCATGATTATTTTTTAAAATTAGTTTTATTATCGGTCTCTTTTGTATTACAGTGGCATATTCATTTAGTAAAGAAGAAGCATTATCATATCTTCCATATGCTATTTGTCTTTGAGCATTTTTAAAGGTTTGAATCCACTGCTCTTCCATTTTTGCATATTGAAATGTTTTTTGAAGTGCTGGAAATTTTGAAGCCATTGTATAAGCTAAGGGGTATTTTTTATCAATATAAAGGCTTTTAAATCTTGCATAGTTATCAAAAGCTTGAAATAGTAATTTAATCTCTTCTTTTTTTGAATCTGTATATTTAAATATTTTTGTAAGTTGGATAGCTTTGTTTTTATTTTGATTTATTAGAGCTTCCAAGGCTTGATTATAAATATTTTCATAAGCTTTTTCTAAATCTTTGTACTCTTTTGTATCTTTTAGCATACTATGTTGTTCTACTAATAAAAAAGCTTTATCGAGAGAATTTTTAACTATTAAGGAGTTTAATTCATTAGGATTTAGTAGTTTAACTTTCTCCAAAGAGTTATTATTTAATGAAGCTAATAGAGTAAACTCATCTACAACGATAAGTTTTTTAACAATATCATCAAACTCTATATATTTGTTATAAAGAAGTTTATATTTTTTAATATCATATATTGAAATATAATTTGTATCTCCAACAACCATTAAAAAATTTGGATTTGGCATGAGAACAATTTGTTTAACTTTTGTAAAACCAGTTTCTATTTTTTTTATTAATTTATTGTTTTTTAGTGAGTTGAAACATATATTACCTTTATTGTCAGCACTTACAATATCTGTAGAATTTAAAAATATTATGGAGTTTACACGAGAGTTGTTATTATTAAAAATTATTTTATTTGTTCTTGATTGTAAGTCAATAGTAAAAATAGTACCATTATTAGAGCCACATGCCATATAATTTTTATAAAATGCAAAAGAACTAACGGTTGTTGCTTTATTTTTAGTATTTTGCTTATCAAATGAATATAATCTTGCTAATAAAGATGAACCATCATATCTGTATTGCAATACTCTACCTGTTTTACTTGTTCCAATAATATATTTTGACTCTAAATCAAATGTTAACATCTCTATTTTTTCTTCTTGAGTATTAATAGTTTTTATAACAATATTGCTTGGCATGTGGAGAATATAAATAAATGAATCTAAACTAAAGCTAAGAAATTCAGAATTTGGACTAAAAGCTATTGCTGAGGTATTTATATTTAAATTTTCATGAGAGATATTTTGTATGGTGTTGCAGTCATCAAATGATAATAGTTTTATCCCATGTGAATCAGTACATATAGCTATAATATTATTGTCTAATCTTTTTATTTCTCGTATTTTAGAGCGAGTTCGTAAGTATTGTGAAGTATAAAGCATATAAAAGTAGTTTAAATCACACTTTAAAAGTGTGATTTAAGGGGACTAACTAGCAAGAAGGAACATTTCCACTATCGCTTGCATACTCATTGAAGAAATCAAAGTAGTGTTGAAGATATTTTTCTTTAAGAGCTTTATCTTTAACATTAGGACAGATTGTTTTAATCTCTGCAGCCATACCAGCTGTACCAATTTCAGCCCACTCATCTTGAGTGTGCTTACCAGCAGCTTCAGCACCAGTCATAGCACAAGCTTTTTTTAGTTTTTTAGTATAAAGTTTTTGACCTTTAGCAGTATCTGCACTTAAAGTAGCAGTCCCTAAAGACAATAGTAGTGTTGCACCTAGTGCAATTTTAACGATTTTATTCATTGTTTCTCCTTGAAATTTTGTATATTTTATCTAAGATAAAATAAAAGTAATATTTATTATAAAATTAATAGATACATTTTATTTTATTTGTAACGATTATACAAGATAAAACAGTTTTGGTTCTGTACCTTTTTCAGGTTTTAGAGTAAAATATTCTCTTTGACTTAATATTTTTGATATTTCACTATTTTCATCATCTAAATCACCAAATATTCTTACTTTAGCAGGGCATGTAATTTGACAGGCTGTTGTTGTTTCTCCACGAGATAGTCTGGTATCACTACAAAATATACATTTATCTGTTATATGTTTTTTTTCATCTACATATCTCGCATCATAGGGACAGGCATCCATACAGTTTAGGCTTAAATCACATTTAGATTCATAAAGTTGAATAATACCATTTTCATCTCTATATATCGCATCATTTGGACAAGCTTTAAGGCAGGGTGCATTCTCACATTGTTGGCATTGATGCTGTAAAAAGCCACCTTTATCTCGAGCAAGATTGTAAAAATCACCAACTGGCTCACTCTCCCCAATCCAAAGTCTATGTTTATCTGCACCGAGTAAGATACCATTTTCCTCTTTGCATGCTACTTCACAAGCATGGCAATTTATGCAGAGTTTATAGTCAAAAGCCATTCCATATTTAGCCATTTTAAGTCCTTATCTTTCTTATCTGTACATCTGTTTCATTCATAACTGCACAACCATATATATTTTCCATCTTATCTTCTATAAGTTGATTATCATTAGCACCATTGCCAAAGGCTTGTTCTAACTCATCACTGTTTGAACCAAAACCATGTGAGAAAAAGACTACGCTTGGAGCAATTTTATTTGTTGGGTATGCTAAGATTTCTACCTTGCCTATATTGCTTTTAACTTCAACTCTATCACCTTCTATAATATTTAAATTTTTGGCAACTGTATTATTTATCCAAATATGGTTTGTTTTCATTATATCTCTAAGCATTATATTATTTGCTGTTGCACTTTGCGTAAACATTACATATCTACCTGTTATGAGTCTAAAGCTTTTATCAGGGACTTTAAAGTCATAACTATCTCTCCAAGTAGGCATGGCATCATAACCATGTTTGTTAAGTTTATCTATGTGACATTTTACTCTGTATTTTTTATTTACTGTATAAAATTTCCTATCCTCAGGATAATATACATAAGAGTTATTAAATACTTCTTTATGGTATTTTTCCATATTTGGATACCAAACACCTTTCTCTTTTAGGCTTGTATAGGCTTTTTCACCAAAGGTTTTGCTTATTAGAATTTTATTTCTAGTAGATATATCTTGTTTATATAACTCCGATAGATTGTATCCACCATCTTCAAAAGCTTCTAGTTTACCCATCTCTTCTATACTCTCTTGCAACTCTTCATCATGCTTCATGCTAAGTTCAAAGAGTGGTATAGTTAGTTTTTGTCCAAGACCTTTTAAAATATCTTGCATACTTTTACTCTCATAGAGAGGTTTTAGCACCTGATTTCTTAGAGCCAGAGATGGTTCTAAACGATTAAAGCTTACAACCATATCTTCTCTTTCAAGATATGTACACTCTGGAAGTATTACATCAGCCATCATCGCGGTATCACTTGGCATGGTGTCTAGTACAACAATCAAATCCATCATCTCTAGCATCTTTTTAGTTTTTTTGATATTTGGCATGTTTTGCATAAGGTTATGTTTTCTTATAAACATAGCTTTTACGGGATAGGGGGCAGAACCATTTAGAAGTTTTTCTCTAAAATTTAACCAACTTCCAGCCTTGCTTGAACCATAGACTATACCGTCTAAATCAAATCTTCCTTGAGCATTGGAATAAAATGGTTGATTTATCTCTTCATTAGGTAGTTTTAAAGGCTTTCCAAAGATAATGCCACCTTTTGTATTAATACTTCCTGCTAGTGCATTTATAAGCACCATAGCACGACGAAATTGAAAATCATTTTTAGCCCAAACACTTCTTCTACCTAAATAAAAAAGTGGTCTTGAAGCAGTGAAAAAATCTTTCGTTAGTTTTTCTATCTTTTTTGCAGGTATATTTGTTTTTGATTCTGCCCATGTTGAGGTATAGTTGTTCTTTAAAATATGTTCTTTTAGTTTATCAAAATCATCAAACTGTTTTTTTACATACTCTTTGTTATAGAGTTCATCTTTTAGCGTAATATATATCATTGCTAAACACAGAGCTAAGTCAGTTCCTGGGTTTATTGCTAACCATTCATCTGCTTTAATCGCAGTAACGGTGCATCTTGGTTCTATTACTACAAGTTTTTGTTTATCTGCTTTTATCATATCAATACTATCTGGAGTTATAAGCGACTCATATCTATTTGCTCCTGCCATAATGACAAAATCACTTCCTGCAATATCAGGTTCACCAATATCACCAATAGTTAATATAGTCGCACCAAGCTTAGTGTTAAGACAGATTGAACCCTCATCTAAAAAGTTTGCACTTCCTATTTTTCCACCAAAAAATTTGATATATTCATTTTTATTAAATCCTTCACCGTTACAATAGGCAAGGGTAGAGCGATTATCTTTTTGTTCATTAAAAATTTTAACTAGTTTATCTTTGATATGCTCATTTGCTTCATCCCAAGTAACTCTTTTATATTTTCCATCCCCTCTTTTTCCTATTCTAATGAGTGGATATTTAAGTCTATCTTTATCATAAATAGCGTCAATTCCAGCATTACCTTTTGGGCAGAGCATATTTCTTGATTTTGGAAAGTATTGGTTTGGATTTAATTTTGTAACTACTCCATCTTCAACTCTTGCAAACCCTGCACACTTATTTCTGCACATATTACATAGGTAAGGAATATTTGTAGCTTCTGTTATTGTAGTTTTGGTTGTTTTTTTTGGGATAATTGTGGCTGGTGATGAGGTGGCATATACACAGAGTGCAACACTACCTTGTAAAAATTTTCTTCTTGAAATCTCGATTTTTTTCATACAACCATACCTTTAAGATATTCTAAGTATATAGTACTATTTTTCAAGCTTTTTTAGTTTTTTATAGCATCTCACATAATATTCATAATGTGCTCTTTCTTTATTAAAAACTCCAGTTGAAAAGTTGACTACATAAGCAAATTTATTCCCTTTCGTTCCATAGCTTTTTGATGTCCAATATTTATCAGGTACAATAAAATTGAATTTTTTTGAAATAGCTGGATTATATGCATATACATCTACGATTGATTGCAGTTCCATAAAACCTGGTACTTCCCAAGATTTTTCTCCATCTAACTCTAAGTTTTTACAGTAATCAACAGCTTCAACAAATGTTTTCATTTCTGTTGATACCTCTTTTGAATCTTGCCATAAATAATTTGTTTCAGTATCTTTAATGGTGTTTTTTGAACTTTTTATAAGCTCGGCATTAGCATTATATATCATAGATAAAAGTAAGATGAACACATATAGTAATTTCATAATAATCCCTTGTATTTAAAAGTTTAAAATTGTAACCACATCAGTATAAATAGCGACTTAAGATAAGCTATTATTTATATTTTTAAAATTATTTAGAAAGTTTAAAAGAGAGATCCACATGCTATAGCATGTGGATAAGTAGATATATCTAGATTATTTTAGTGATGTTCATCTTCATCAAGATCAAATGCTTTTTCAGCAACATAGTATAGTAAAAAACATACACCTAAAGCGCCTACTGCAATAGCCCATTCAACTGGAGATGGAAAATATTCTATCCAAGTTGGAGCTAGTTGATATTCAGTTTTTTTCAACATCTGCATTGGTGCCATTTGTGCATAGTGTACCATATCATTTCTCATTAAAAAGATAGAGATTAGAGCTGGAATTGCTGCAAAAAATAAAGCTTTGATAGCCTTACCTTTGCTAACTAAAATGATAACAAAAGGGATAGCCCATGCAAATAACATCTCTATCCAAAAAGAACTTGACCCAACGATTTTCATCATTGTATCAGCTCTCTCTGGCATACCACCATAGATAGCTGTAATCATTCTCCACCATTCAAAGAACATAGTAACTACTAAAAGTAGTCCTAATATTTTTGCTAATTTAATTAATGTTACTTCAACTTCTTTTGGAAAGTTTAATTTATGTTTAAAACCATATATCATAAACATAAAGAAAGCTCCTGCAACAACAGCAGTTAATAGGAAGTATAATGGAATAAATGGTCCGTTTGCTATTGGTCTTGCAACTAAGTATGCAAATACAGAACCAAGTGTTGTAAATGCTGCAACATCAGCAATCAGTCCACCAATTCCAAATCTAACAGCCCATTTATGATCGCCTCTAAGTGCAAATCCAAACTCAAGAATGATAAATGTTAAAACTAAACCATATAAAGTACCCATCCACCAGATAGCAGAAGTGATACCAGGAGTTAAGATATTGTAAATCATCATTGTAACAGGGTGTCCAATTTCACTAAGAATAATAATGAAACCTGGTAATAGTGTAATAATTGCTAAGAGTGTTGTTCTTTTTCCAATATGATTAAACTCTTTTATACCAAATACATGTCCAAGTGAAGCGATAATACAAAGACCTGTACTTGTTCCAACAAAGAAAATATATCCAGAGATTAATAATCCCCATGGATGTTCTCTTGAAACATTGTATGCATGGTGTCCGTGCATTAAATATTGAGCAATTCCCCATACTAATAGAAGTATTAATCCTACAATCATGAAAGATACTAACACATTTAAAGGAGTCTTTTTAAAACCCAACAGTGATTTTATAGAAAAATCTTCCTTAATAGGAACAATTTTATTAACTAATTCTCTTAAAGCCATTTTAACTCCTTTATTATGTTAGGTAAAATAATTTTGGTTTAGTACCAAGATGAGCTTTTAAACTATAATGCTCTCTTGTTCTTAAAACTTCACTTATTTCACTGTTTGGATCGTCAAGATCACCGAAGATTCTTACTTTTGTCGGACAAGTAGCTTGACATGCTGTTGTAGTTTCGCCTCGTGCTAGTCTAGTCTCTGCACAGAAGTTACACTTATCAACAGTCATTGTTCTATCATCTACATATCTTGCATCATAAGGACAAGCATTCATGCAGTAACTACATAAAATACACTGGTCTATATTTACTCTTACAATACCATTTTCATCAGTGTATGTTGCCTGAGTTGGACATACTTCTTCACAAGGAGCATCATCACAATGTTGACACTGACTTGGATGAAAAACATTTGAGGTAAGGTCAAGTAGAGGATATTCACCCTCAATTTCACCAGTACCTACCCAAATTCTGTGCTTATCTGCACCCATTAAGATGCCGTTTTCTTCTTTACATGCTGTTTCACATGCCTTGCAGTTGATACAATTTTTGTAATCAAGTGCCATTCCATATCTAGCCATAAATTACACCTTTTTTATAGAAACATTAGTTTCATGCATAGCAGCAGCACCATAAACAGGTTCTATAGTGTCTTCGATAATTGCATTATCATTTCCACCATTTTTATATGCCCAAGTTAAAGCTTCACTCTCTTCACCAAAACCGTGAATAAAGAAAACTTGATCTGGAGCAATTTTTTCTGTTGGATATGCTTTTAATCTTGTTGAACCAATGCTTGAACTTACTTCAATCATATCAGCAAACTTAATCCCTTTTTCTGCTGCAACTCTTTTGTTAATCCAAACAAAGTTTTCAGGCATAAGGTCTCTAAGCATTGCATTATTTGAACTTCCAGATTGAGTAAATTGTGCATGACGACCAGTTAAAAGTTTAAACTTGCCTTTTGGTACACTAAATTCATACTCATCTCTCCATACAGGCATAGGGTCTATACCTTTACTTGCAAAAGAGCCTATAAGACACTCAACTTTTCCAGATGGAGTTTTTGGTTTACCACCTCTAGTTGAATATGACTTTTTATTTTCAGGATAGTATTGAAATTGATTAGCAGCAAGTTGTTTATAGTATGTATCTTGGTTAGGATAGAAAACACCATCATGGTGTAGTTTTTCAGCAGCACCAGGATAACCAGAAACAACATGATGATTTAACTCTTCTTGTGTGTGTAAGAATGGTAAAGTTAAATTAAACTCTGTATAAGTTTCTTCCTCTCCATCTTCATCTATCATATCTTGAATCTCTTCATCAAATTTCTTAGATATTTCAAATAGAGGTTTAGAGATTTTAGTTGTTAAACCTTTTAAAATTTCCATAACAGGTTTTGACTCAAACATAGGATCAATAACCTTATTTCTTACAGCTATAGAAGGCTCTACTCCACCAAATGTTTTAACAGGGTCTGTTCTCTCTAAGTAAGTACACTCTGGAAGTACAACATCTGCATACATTACTGTATCACTTGGCATTGTATCTATTGTTACAACCAAATCCATTTTCCTAAGCATTTCAGCAGTTTTTTGAGTATTTGGCATATTCATCATTGGGTTGTGTTTATAGCAGAACATCCCTCTAACTTTATATGGCATTTTATCTTCTAAGAAACGATTTCTCCAACCAATCCAAGAACCACCACCAGATACAACAGCACAATCATCATAACCTTGATGACCCTCTTTGTCTGTACTTTTTATAACAGCTCTAGCTTGAGCTTTTTCATATAATGGTTGAAGACCCTCATGTGGTTTTAGTTTTAGTTTAGAACCAAAAATTAATCCACCTTTAGTGTCTATCGCTCCGTGAAGTGCTTGGAAAATTGCCATTGCACGACGAAGTTGAAAGTCATTTTTAGCAAATGTCGATCTTCTACCTGGATAGTAAACAGCTTTAGGAGCTGCAGCTGCGAACTCTCTAGCAATAGTATAAATATCTTCTGCTTTAATTCCAGTTATAGGCTCTGCCCACTCTGGAGTATATTTATTTTCAATTATACTGTTTTTATATTTTTCATAATCATTAAAGTGAGCTTCAATATATTCGTTGTTTTGTAACTCTTCAGTTAAAGTTACATATGTAAGAGCAAGTACAAATGCTAAGTCTGTACCAGGTTTAATCGCTAACCATTTATCAGATTTTGCAGCAGTATTTGTGAATCTTGGATCAACACAAATCATTTTTGCACCACGACCCTTAGTTCGTTTAAATAAATCCATAGTATCAGGAGTAACTATAGCTTCAGCACGATTTGCTCCAGCCATAATGATATACTCTGCATTTTCTAAGTCAGCTTGTGGGTATGAACCAAGTGTTACACCATAACCAGATGCAACTGTTTGAAGACAGATTGAAGCATGATTTAACCAGTTTGCAGAACCAAATGCTTGATAAAATTGTTTAAATGTATGTTCTGCCATACCTTCACCAGCACAAAATAGCATTGATGAACGGTTGTCCTCTTCCTCTTCAAGTATTGTAGAAAGACCAGGAAATTTATCTGTACCATTTAGGATAGCATTGTATGCTTCATCCCAAGTAACTCTTTTAAATTTACCCTCACCTTTTTCACCAATTCTGATCATTGGATACTTTAATCGATCTGGATCGTAAAGTGCCTGAATACCAGCATTTCCTCTAGCACATAACATGTTCTTAGATTTTGGAAACATTGGGTTAGGGTTTAGTTTTGTAATAACCCCATTTTCAACTCTTGCTAGGGCAGCACATTTATTAACACACATTTCACATAAAGTTGCCACATCGTGACCCTTATCTGAACCTGTTTTTGTGTTGTGAAATGAAACCACTCCAGGCTTTGCACTACTACCGTGACTATCATGATTATTCGACAAAAGATTTGTGCTAAGTGCTGCTGAACCAACAATACTCATAGCTACAGTTCCTTGAAGAAACTTTCTTCTTGAAATCTCTACTTCCATAAGCAATACCTCCTCATTATATTCTTCTAAAATAATCTTTAATAAACTTAAATATCGATTAGAAAAGAATTATAGATTTAAACATTGTAGTTAAAATAATCTTATAGATAACTTTAACTAATATTATCTTTCTAATAATGATAAGTTATGAGTAAGTGGGGTAATTTTATCTAGGTATCTTAATATCAATATCTTCTAAGATACCTTTTTCAAAGTTTTTGTGACAAGCAAAACAGTTTGATTTTCTTTTTACTTTTTGATATTTAAAAATATACTTTGGTATGTTGGCATGTGTATCTTTCCAGTATTGTATTTTTGTTATAGATTTTCTACCTCTTGCACCATTTAATGATTTCATAACTTTTACAGATATTTCTCTTGTACTTTTATCCGCACTATTTTCTACAAGATAGTTAAAAATAACCGTTTGATCATTTATAGAGATTCTGTTTTCACCTTTTTTCATTATTGGTGATATCTCTTCTCCAAAGTGATTTTTTAGTCCCTCTTTTATTCTTAGCCAAGAAGAAGTTGGTAACATAAATGGTGGATATGGCTGATGACAAGCACCACATTCTGTATAGTAGGTAAAAGATTCATGCTTATAATCATGCTGCTTATATTTACTAGCTACAAAAGGATTATTTCTCCCATCAGTTGATACAAAAAATACTAAAGCAGATATAATTAAAAAAAGATAAGTAAGACCACTTTTATATGTTCCAATTTTTGAATCTTCACCCTTAGCTTTTTTATAACCAGTTATCATTGCAAAAACCATATTTGTTTTATGGTAAAACTGTTCTATCAATACACCTACAATATGAATAACAGCCCAAGCAAGAACGAAATAAGCAGCATATTTATGAATATCAAATAAAAGATCCATATACATATAGTAATCATCATTTAAAAAACCTAAATAACCTTTACCCTCTTGAATACCATATAATAATAGTCCCGTTATTGCAATAACAGAACCAACAACAAGAACAATGATTGTGTACCAACTAGAAGCAGGATTGTGTCCAGCTGGAATCTCTCTCCATCGGTTTCTTACTTTTTCAACAAAATAAAATTTTAATTCTGCAAGTGAAAGTTTTAAAGTGTTTAGTTTTGCATATTTTGTACCAACAAATCCCCAGATGATACGATAGAGTAACATTAATCCAAAAATAATACCAACCGCAACATGAAGGTTAAGTAAGTTTTCTTGAAGTGAAAAAATAAAAGCAAAAGTAAAAGAGGAAGCTATTAGCCAATGTATAATTCTTGTATAAATTGGCCATACAAAAACATGATCTTTTTTCTTATTCAATATATCATCCTAATTTTAGACAAGCTTTTAGCTATAAATAAGTTAATCGTTACTTATAATTAAAAACTCATTGCAAATAAAAAAGGTAGTGAATTAAATCACTACCTTTTAAAAGTGTGTTACAATTTATTTATTTTTAACTAGGTAAGATAAAAATTCTGCCATTGCATTTATATCGTAATCATAACCTTTATCAACAAGTTTTTGCATATTGTGTTCCATGATTTCATGATCAGTACCACCAGATTGTCCACTTGTACCACCATGTTTAACATCATATAAATCTTGAGCCATTTCACCAGCAGTTCTATCATTTAGAGCAGGTGTTTTCTTCTTAGGATTACCCTCACCAAATTTACCATGACACTTAATACAAGATTTTTCGTAAACCTCCACCGTAGAGTATTTATATGTCACTACTTCTGGTGCTTTTTCTTCGCCACAGCCTGTTAAAGCTATAAAAGCTACTGCTGCTAGTGCTATTGTAGTTATTTGTTTTATCATTTTATTCTCCTGAATCTTTTTTTATTAAGCTCTACCGCTAAGCATACCGATAACTGTCATTGGTTTAAGTGCATAAACTTTTAGTAACCACCAAATCCATCTCTCTTGTGTTGGGTCAAGTGGAACCATTGGTGTTGGTTTTGCAGTCCAGTTAAACTCTGCAAGCATAACTGTACCGATACTTGTAACAAGTGGACAAACAGTATAACCATGATATTGAGCTTCTAATTTTTTACCTTCCATTGAAGATATCATATTATCAACAAGAACTTTGTATTGTTTACGAACTGAACCACCTGTTTTACCCATTGGAACAGCAGCAACATCACCTAAACACCATACATTTTTGTATTTAACATGTTGTAGAGTTTCTTTTTTAACTGGTACCCATCCTTTAGATGATCCAACTTTAGATTGAGCTACAACTTTTGGAGCTTTCATAGGAGGTGTAACATGAATAAAATCATATTTAGCTTCAACCAGTTCACTTTTAAGTTCAACACCATACTCTTCTAAATCTTCATCCCATTCACCTTTTTCTGTCCAGTGATGGTTAAATGTAGCTACTTTACTCTCTGTATCCATTGCTACAAGGTTATGTCTGTAATTCCATTTAAAGCCTCTATCTTTAAACTGTTGTAAGATAGCTTCGTGGTACTCAGGTACACCAAACATTTTACTACCGTTTGGATAGAAAGTAAGTTCAACTTTATCACGAACACCAGCTTCTTCTAGGCGAGCATGTGTAAGATACATGATTTTTTTAGGAGCACCACCACATTTAATAGGAGTATTTGGGTGAGTAAACACAGCTTGTAATTTTTCTGAACCAGTATGAGTTTTAGCTTTAGCTATTAGCTCTTGGATACCATCCCATGTGTCAGCAGCACCATCTTGGAAATAGATAGAGTGAACACCATTTTTACCAATTTTTTCTCTTGTTTTAG
>JAGGWE010000143.1 GCA_021157665.1 Sulfurimonas sp. | reverse complement strand
CTGTTCAAAGCCACACCCCAAGAGTACTTCCTCGCTATCGCTCACAGCGCATGCCTCTATTTCATTGAAAAGCCATGAAGTAAGTTCTAGTTTTTCATCAGACATTTGAGGTTTTGATTCAAAAGGTGTTCCCTCTTCGATGGTTAGGGCATAAGCACTTAGATGATTTATGGGGAGTGAAGTGGCAGTTTTAATATCGTGAAGCAAAAGCTCTTTGGTATCGCCAAGAGTTGCATAAATCAAATCAAGTGAGATGTTTTTAAATCCTATCTCTTTGGCATGTGTGATTGCATCTATCGCATTTTGTGGAGAGTGTGCTCGATTTAGCAGTTTTAGTTTTTTCTCATCAAAACTTTGAACTCCAAAACTAATACGATTTATCCCTAATTCCCACATGCCAAGAAGCCACTCGTGAGTAGCACTATTTGGATTTGCTTCAGAAGTTATCTCAATCCCACATGCCAAGAACGGTTTTAACATTTTAAAAATCGGTTTATAAAGTTCAGGTGAAACAGTAGATGGAGTACCCCCACCTATAAAAATAGTCTCGATAGAATCCCCACATGCCAAGAACCTTTGAAGTTCATGTTTGAGTTGAACCTCTAAACTCTTCATATACTCTTCTTTTAGATGAAATTTATCAACATAAGAGTTAAAAGCACAGTAGGAACATTTGGAGTCACAAAATGGGATATGTATGTATAAAAGCATCTGAAATTATATCTCACTTATCTTATTTTAATTGCATATTATGTATAATCGCGACTATAATATATAATAGGTTATTAAATGAGTAAAAAAGATTTGTATCGTCCCAATGTTGCGATGATTATTGTTTCTAACAATTATCCAGAAAAAAAAGAGATTTTTATTGCTAAACGAAATGATTTAGATGATATTTGGCAGTTTCCTCAAGGTGGGGTTGATAAAGGTGAAGAGGTTCATGAAGCACTTTTTCGTGAACTTGAAGAGGAGATAGGAACTCATAAAGCTAAAATAGTTGGTGAGTATCCTAAGTGGATTTCCTATGATTTCCCTGAAAAAATTGCTAAAAAAATGAAGCCATATAAAGGGCAAATTCAAAAATACTTTTTAATGAAACTTAAAAAATCTGCTGAGATAAACTTAGCTACTGAACATCCAGAGTTTGAAGATTATAAGTTTGTTAGTATTGATGAGGTTTTAAATCTCACATCACATTTTAAAAAGCCTGTATATAAAAAAGTTATAAAATATTTTAAAAAAGAGGGATTATTATAAAATGCTAATAGTTCAAAAATTTGGTGGAACAAGTGTTGGTGACTTGGAGCGAATTCAAAATGTTGCTAATCGTGTAAGTGAGAGTAAAAAAGCTGGAAATGATGTTGTTGTAGTTGTTTCTGCTATGAGTGGAGAAACAAATAAACTTCTAGGGTATGCTGAATATTTCTCATCAAACCCTGCTCGTGCTGAGATGGATATGCTTTTAAGTTCAGGTGAAAGAGTTACAGCATCTCTTTTGGCTATTGCATTATCAGAGATGGGATTTCCTGCTACTGCCATGAGTGGTAGAAAAGCTGGGATTTTAACAGATGAATCACACACAAAAGCAAGAATTGAAGATATAAATCCACATGCCATGAAAGAACTTCTTAAAGCTGGAAAAATCATTGTAGTTGCTGGTTTTCAAGGTGTAAATAAAAACGGAGATGTAACAACTCTTGGTCGTGGTGGAAGTGACTTGTCTGCTGTTGCTATTGCTGGGGCAATTGGTGCTGATTTATGTGAGATTTATACTGATGTAAGTGGGATTTATACTACTGATCCTCGCATTGAGCCTAAGGCTAAAAAACTAGATAAAATTTCTTATGATGAGATGTTAGAGTTAGCCTCATTAGGAGCGAAAGTTCTACAAAATCGTTCAGTAGAGATGGCAAAGAAATTAAATGTAAATTTAGTAACAAGAACAAGTTTCTCAAATGAAGAGGGAACATTAATAACAAAGGAAGAAAATATCATGGAATCACCATTAGTAAGCGGAATTGCACTAGACAGAAATCAAACTCGTATCTCACTTATGGGTGTGATAGATAGACCAGGCATAGCTTCTGATATTTTTAATAAACTAGCAGAAAATGATATAAATGTTGATATGATTATCCAAAATAAAGCTCATGATGGAGCAACAAATATTGATTTTACTGTTCCTCTTAATGATTTAAATGATGCAAAAAGTGTTGTTGATGGTTTTGTGAAAAGTGGTGAGATTAAAGCTGATTCTTACAATGAAGATATTTGCAAGGTTTCTGTTGTTGGTGTTGGTATGAAGTCACATGCTGGAGTGGCGGCACTTGCTTTTTCAACTATGGCTGATAACAACATAAACATAAACATGATTTCAACTTCAGAGATAAAAATCTCTATGGTTATTGATGAAAAATATGCAGAGTTGGCAGTTCGTGGACTTCACGATGCTTATGAGTTAGATAAGTAATTCTATATGTCAGATTACACACCAGATTTTGCACAGTGGAGCCTTGATACGATTCGTGATGAGGATGGGGCTTTAAGTTGGTTAGAGGAGTTAAGATTTGAGTGGAGTACTCCAACTGCTCTAGCTATTGAACAGATTTTACAAGGTAAAACACTTATTCTTATAACAGATGAGAAAAGAAAATGGTTTGAGAACTATATTTTATCCTCTTTAAATAGTGATAAAATAGATAGACCAATTTTATCTATTGTTAGTATTGACTCTATTTATTCCCATTACAATAATATTAATAGTGGAGAGATGATAGATATATTAGATGATATGATTTCATTGTCATATAAAGATAATTATCTTTTTTGGTATATTGGTAGTGGAGATGACAAACGCTCAGATATAGCAAAAAGACGGGATAATAGTTATTTTTGGGTTTTTGATGAAGATTTTCATAATGCTTTTAGATTAAAATCGTATGATACACACTTAGATATAAAACTTTTACAGCTATATAGACTCTTTAATTCATCATTAAATGCCGCGATGTTTGGGGAGATTGATGTTAATTCATGAGAGTAAAAAAAGCCATATTTTAATTTCCTCTGATATTGAAGGTAACTTTGAGAGATTAAAAGAGGAGTTTTATCCATCTAGAGTTGTAGGTTTTATAGAAGATGGTGAGTTTAAAATAGAACATGCTAAAGCAGTTATTAGTGAAGCTTACATAAGTGAATCTCAAACAAAATATATTGTTATGGGTGCTAAAAATTTCAACGCTATCTCTCAAAATGCACTTTTAAAAGTTTTAGAAGAACCACCTAAAAATATAGAGTTTATAATTATATCTGCTACAAAATCAAACCTACTTCCAACAGTTCGCTCAAGACTTCCAATAATTAAGGGTGATGTAAATCATAAAATTCAAGAGATAGAATTAAATCTTTTAAAAATTGATTATGCAAAAACTTTTGCATTTTTAAAACTTCATGCTCGAATTGGTAAAACAGAAGCAAAATTATTAGTAGAAGCCCTTTATAATCGTGCAACTATTGTAGATAAGTTGTTACTTTCATCTAAACAATTAGATAATTTTGATAAGGCATATAGACTTTTAGAGTTAAATTCAAAACCTCAAAATATTTTAGCAATGTTACTTATGAGCTTTGTAGGTGAGAAGTAAATGCGAATTGAGAGATTATCAAATAGTGTTGATGCAAAAAAACTACTAACAAATTTGGGTGTAGATAGTGGTGGAGTTAATATTTTGACTTCAAAAATAAATCATTATCTTATACATATAAAAGATTTACATGTTGGGGGAGCAAATATATTAAAGCAAGATGCCTTATCTATCGGAGCAGATTTAGCTGTTCCTCGTGGGACTGTTCTTGCAACTACTCCTAAAGTAGATGTTGTTTTGATAGCAACTCAAAAGCAATTACAAATATTAACTAAAAAAGAGTTGGCTCAACCTTTTGGTTTAAAAGAGTTGGCTTATAAATTACAAGAAATTTTGAACTCAAAAAAATCTCGGCATGTGGAGATTATGGGTGTAGTTAATGCAAATGAAGATAGTTTTTTTGAGGGAAGTCGATTTAAAGAGATAAATGCTATAAATAAAATTGAATTAATGATAAGTGATGGTGCAGATATTATAGATATTGGTGGTGTTTCCTCTCGTCCTAATGCTCCAAAGGTTAGTGCAAAAGATGAACTAGAGAGAGTAAAACCTATTTTAGATGCAATTAAAGAAAATAAACTTTATGAAAAAGTTAAATTTAGTATAGACTCTTATGAACCAAAAGTGATAGCACATGCCATGGATAGTGGATTTAAAATTGTAAATGATATAACAGGTTTAGCAGATGATGAGGTATGTAAATTATGCGCTTCATATAATGCAACGGCAGTTATTATGCATATGCAAGGAACACCTCAAATAATGCAAAATAACCCAGTATATGAAAGTTTGTTAGATGATGTGTATAAGTTTTTAGAATATAGAATCAATAAAGCAAACTCCCTTGGAGTTAATGATATAATAGTTGATATTGGTATAGGTTTTGGTAAAACTCTTGAAGATAACCTCAGTCTGATTAAAAATCTTGAGCATTTTCTAAGCTTAAATAAAAAGATTTTAGTAGGTGCATCAAGAAAGTCTATGATAAATGAAATTTATCCATCGAGAGTAGATGAAAGATTGGCTGGAACTCTTGCCTTACATTTGGAAGCTATGAGAAATGGAGCATCAATTCTTAGAGTACATGATGTTAAAGAGCATGTTCAAGCAGTAAAGATTCAAAAGTACTTAAACAATATATAGAGAGGGAGTCACATGAAATTTCCATTAATTAGTGATATAGCTACTACTTCAATTCTTAGTATAGATATTAAGGCTTCAATCGCAGAAGCCTTAGACCTTTTGTTAGAGCAAAATCATAGAAATATGGTTGTTTTAGATAAAGATTGTTTTAGAATTTTGAGTATTATAGATGTTTTAAAGATACAAAAGAATAAACTTGATTTAAATATGTCATTATCAAAATTGAATTTAAATAAAATACCTACGATAAATAAAAGAAAAAATGTATTAGACACTTTAGAGTATTTAAATAATAATATGGAATATATTTGTGCTTTAAATGAGGACAATAGTTTGTATGGTTTATTATCACATACTGACATAACAGGTAATATTGATCCAGATACTCTTATGGATAATTATAGATTAGTAGATTTTTTAAAGCAGGGTCGTAGAATGAAATGGGTTAATAGTGATGCTATTACCTCTGTTTTATTGGATGAGATGCAACATGGTTTATTTGATAATGTAATTATAGTTGAGGATATGAAGCCTGTAGGGATACTTACAACTAAAGATGTTATGAAATTAATTAAGTACAAAAATAATTTAGAACTAGCTGTTAGTGTTTATATGTCATCACCAGTTGATTCAATACATAAAAATTCATCTATAAAAGAGGCTATAAAATATATAAAACAAAAACAATATAAAAGAGTTGTTGTGGTGGATGATGATGGAAAATTATTTGGAATCATTACGCAAAAAGAGCTTATATCTTTAACATATTCAAGATGGGCAATGTTAATGAAAGAGTATCAAGATGAACTTAGTGAGATAAATCATATTCTTGAAGATAAAAATAGAGAGTATGAAACTTTAGCTTCAACAGATTCTTTAACTGGTTTATATAATCGTTATAAATTTTCAGAACTTTATCTCTCCTCTTATACTGCTATGATACAAAGACATAATGATATGTCAATTATACTTTTAGATATTGATTTCTTTAAAAAAGTTAATGATACTTATGGGCATAATGCAGGGGATAAAGTATTAATTCAAATCTCACAAGTACTTCTTAAAGCTTTAAGAAATATAGATGTAGTTTGTAGATGGGGTGGTGAAGAGTTTATTGTTCTTCTTCCAACAGCTTCATTGTCAAATGCAACTATTTTAGCTCAAAAGTTAAGAAAGCATATAGAAAGAATGGAGATTGAAGTTGTTGGTAGTATAAGTGCTAGTTTTGGTGTTTCTCAAGTTAGAGAGGGTGAAGATATGAAAGAAGCTATTGATAGAGCAGATAAAGCTCTATACCTAGCAAAAGATAGTGGTAGAAACTGTGTTAAAACGGAACTTTCTTAAACCATTATCCCTTTAATCATAAAAAACAATACAGCAGAAAGAGTTGCCGCTGCGGGAACTGTAACAACCCAAGCTGTGATAATTTTTTTAATTGCGTCTCTTTTTACAAACTCAACTTTTTTAGTTTGTTTAATATGTTTTTTAGTTGATTTTATAATTTGTTTTTCTTGGGCAATAAGTTTATATAGTTCAACTATTCTTTGGTACTCTTCTTCACCTTTACCCTCATTCGCTTCAAGATTTTTAAGCTCTTGTGTATATGCGTTTAGAGTTTCTCTCTCATCTGCGATTGTAAGTTTATCCTCTTCTATAGTAGGAATTTTCTCATTTAAGTGTAGATATTCTCTTAAAAATCCAACACCAAAAACACCACCAATAGCAATATGAGTTGAACTAACAGGTAGTCCAAGTTGTGATGCGATGATAACTGTAATTGATGCAGCCATAGCGATTGAGAATGCTCTTATCTGGTCAAGTTCAGTTATCTCTGAACCAACAGTTTTAATTAGTTTAGGACCATAAAGTGCAAGTCCAAGAGCGATACCTAAAGCTCCAACACCCATAACCCATAAAGGGATACTTGCTTTTGAGGATATACCACCATTTATTACCGCATCATTAATAGCAGCTAATGGACCAATAGCGTTTGCAACATCATTCGCACCATGAGCAAAACTTAGAAGTGCAGCAGCAAATATAAGAGGAATTGTAAATAGTGTATTTACTGAAGCTTTATTATTTTCCATCATTGTTGAGTTGTTTTTTAATTTATTTTTTACAAGGATATAAATAATAATTGCTGTAATTAAACCAAGTGCTAGGGCAGTCACAAGTGTTGGTTTTTTAGTAACTTCTACAAGTCCAAAAGAGATTGAGTGAAGAACTTCAGCAATACTTGGCCAAATTTTCTTTAAACCTTTTAGTGTTAGGTAAGTAATAAAAGCCCAAGACATAATCGCAACAAAGATAGGTACATATTTTTTGGCAGCTTGAACTTTGTCTTTTTTAAAGACTATAGATTTTTTAATAGAGTAAAGAAAAGCAGCGGCAATAATACCACCAAGAACAGGTGAAATAACCCATGAAGCAGCGATTTTTGCCATTGTTCCCCATGAAACTATATTAAACCCAGCAGCAGCGATACCAGCACCCATAACACCACCAACAATAGAGTGAGTAGTTGAAACAGGAGCTTTCATCATAGTTGCAAAGTTAAGCCAAAGTGCAGCAGCTAAAAGTGCTGCCATCATTGCCCAGATAAATGGATCGGCATTTCCACCAAAAGCAGATATATCAATGATACCTTTTTTTATGGTTTTTACAACTTCTCCACCAGCGATTAATGCACCAGCCCCTTCAAAAATTGCAGCTATTATAATAGCCATTGTCATGGTCATAGCTTTTGAACCAACAGCAGGACCAACATTATTTGCTACATCATTTGCACCGATGTTCATTGCCATATAAGCACCTATAAGTGCTGCAACAGCCAAGAACATGTTGTTTGGAATACCACCATTACTAACAAAACTAAAAGTTAAAACAGCTATCATAAAAAATAGTGCAAAACCTAGTCTTGTAAAATCTGTGCCACTCTCTTTTAAAGCTTCTGTTTCAAGTTTTTTCATTGTTTGTATTTCCATGTTAACCTCTTAAATTAATGATGAAATTATATCCTTTCTTAGATTACAAAATAGTTACAAAACTATTTTATATAAGCTTTTATTATCTCTTGTCTCTCTAGTGGTTTGTCTCCAGCATTTCTACCCATTGTAGCTACATTATTTAACTTTTTAAGTGTTTTAAAAGATTCTGGAGTTGCTTGACCAAAAATAGTATGACGACCATTTAACCATGGAGTTTTTGCAGTTGTAATGAAAAATTGACTTCCATTAGTATGTGGACCTCTATTTGCCATAGCTAAAACACCAAATTTATTAAATGTTTTATTTTTATATTCATCTTTAAATGATTTACCCCAAATAGATTCTCCTCCACTACCACTTTCAGTAGGATCTCCACCTTGAATCATGAAGTTTTTAATAATTCTATGAAAAGCTATGCCATTGTAATAGCCATTTTTTATATGAGTTATGAAATTTTCAACTGTAAGTGGTGCTATATCTGGATATAACTCTAATTCTATTGTTCCTTGAGTAGTCTCAAGTATGGCATGTGGATTATTCTCGTTCGCACTTAAATTAAGTGTGAACATAACTAAAAGTGCTAGTAGTATTTTTTTCATTTGTTTATTCCTTTTCTTTAAAGTTTAATGATACTGAATTTATACAGTATCTTAGGTTAGTTGGTTCTGGTCCATCGGGAAATAGATGACCAAGATGAGCATCACAAGATGAACATCTAACTTCTGTACGAATCATCCCATGAGTCATATCTTTTATCTCAGTAATTGAATCTTCAATAGCCTCAAAATAACTAGGCCAACCAGTACCTGAATCAAATTTTGTATCTGATTCAAATAAAGGTGCATCACAACAAATACAAGTGTAGATTCCCTCTTCTTGATTTGTATAATATTTCCCAGAAAAGGGGGCTTCAGTACCCCGTTCTCTTGTAACATAAAACTCTTCAGGGCTTAATTGTTTTTTCCACTCTTGTTCACTCTTTGTGACTTTCAAAATTACTCCTTATTAGTGTTAAATTTTCACATTCATCTTCATATAATACATATACTCTCTTTTTAGCTAAGTTATAAGCATAGTTAAGTTTATAAATATCTGCATAGCAAATATTTATAAGAATAACAAATTTTACATCAAGAGAGTTTATATCATTATAAGAGGATAATAATAAAGTATTTAAATTTTGATTCACTAAATTTTTAGAACTATCTAATAATAAAGCTTTATCTTCGATAAAAAACTCTAAATCATCTATTAATCTTTTTTGACTTATTTTAGAACAAACTACAAGTATATCTTTGGCTTTATCTGTTGTAAGTAAAGATGATATAGTTTGTAATGCCTTGGCATGTGTATTTGCTTGATAAAAGATAGTCTCTTTTTGTGGATTTTTAAAGTTCTTTGTAAACATAAGTTCATTATTTTGAGAATTAAAGGTATCAACCATTATAAGATGATTTGTATTTTGTATATGTTTAATATACTCTATAAATTGGGAAGGATAAAGTTCTGAATCATCACAGATGATTAAATCTGCAATATGAAATCTTTTTTTCATCAAAGATATATCAATCTCTAATTCATTTTTTAGAGGTGCATAATTGAGTTTAAATAGATGTTTATTTATCAACTCCATAGGGGTAACAATCTCTATAGATGTTATATCAAACTCAATGATGGCATGTTCTATAGAATTAAGAAGTTTTTTCTTTAGTATATCGCAAGCAAGAGTTGTAGGTTTAATTATTATTATTTTTAAATCTGGTTTTTTTAGTTTTTCTAAAATTGCTTTTAGTAAAATAGAGCTTGTTTTACCACTTCCATTAAGTGCTTTAAGTGTGGTATATTTTAAAAGAGGAGAGTCTATAAATTCTCTTTGTTCTTTTGAAGCGAGGTGTAAAATTTTAGAATTTTCTACAATTGCATATTGGGTTAAAAGTGTAGCTATTATCTCTGAGGTAGTAGGAAGTTTTATTTTTGAAATTTCACTTTTTAGTATTTTGGTTAAAATAGTATTTTCAGATAAATTATTAAACATCACTTTTTCTTCTGGCAATAATTTTTGAAACGATTCATCTAAATGTTTATATTCACCTGTATTTAAATTTTCCATAAGTAAATAATTAAATATAGGTACTCCATCATTATGTGTTAATTCATTGAATTTTTGTTTAATAAATTCATGAGACTTTTCAAATGCTAAAGTGTCTTTTTTAGAATCTTGTAAAGTTGCTTTTTCAATTTTTGCATTTTTCAACTCAGCATATGACCAATTTTTATACTCAAACAAAAAAATACCTCTGTTCTCATCTACAATAAGAAGAGGAATAAAAAAGTTTTTAGTATGATGATATATAGTTATGTTTTCAAAAATAGGAAAATCATTTTTATCTGCTACGGATTTTAATTTTTTTACTAGCAGAGAATCTGGAAGTTTTAAGGCTTTATTTTTATTTTTGTGAAAAAGGGAAGTGAAAAAGGATAGGTTCATTCAGTTTTATGAGATATTGCCGCAAAAAATGCGGACAATATAAATGGACTATTTACCAGCTGCAACACGGTCTTTAAGACCTTTACCAGCTTTAAATTTAGGAACCATTTTGTCTTGAGTTGTATAAGTTTTATCAGTTCCTGGAACTTTACCACTTTTACCTTTTTGTAAAGCAGCAGAGAAACTACCAAAACCAACTAAAGAAACATCGTCTTTGCTAACTAATGCTGTAGTAACAGCCTCTGTGAAAGCTTTAATAGCAGCTTCTGCTTCTACTTTAGTTTTATAATCACCACTTGCTTGTACTAGTTCAACGAATTGAGCTTTATTCATAAAATACCCTTAAGTTCAAAATATTTCCGATATTATATACACACCACAGCGATACTCCTACGGTGATGAAATAATTCAGTTATAGACACTTTATAATTTATTTGCTTAAATTTTTCTTCTTTTTGTCAAAAAATGTCATGAAATGTGTAATCTTTGTTTCTTTTAGTCCATCTTTAGCTTGTTTCAAGAGTTTTGGTATTGAAAAATTATTCTTTTTTGAAATAATTAAAGTTGATATATTTTTGATTTTTTGGTATTTATTTTGGTTTGAATGTATTGATAAAAATATATCTTCTAACCCATCTCTTTCACTTTTACTGAGTGTACTCATAATAAATCCTCATTATCTAGTTTATTTATTTTTCTAACTGCTCTAATCACTTCATCATCATCTAATTGCCCTAACATTTTCATAACAGCAGAGGCAGCTTGTGGTTTTGCACGACCTAGCTTCCAGTCTTGATATGTACGCATAGATATTCCCAGTGAAAGAGCCATATTTTTTAAAGATATTTTTTTTCCATTATTCTGAGATTCTAGTGAATTGTGAAGTATGTTAAACAGATCATCGATTTTCATAAAAAGAATTATACGAAATATATACTTAAATATACATTTTAACATAGTTATATAATATATCTAGTATATAATATATTATAAATATTATTTTATATGATATTAATATATTATTATATACGGTTTATCGTATATAATAAAGAAAAAAAGAGTAATTTGAAATTATTAAAATTTAAAATTACTCTTGAAGTTTTATTATTTGATTTGTTGGGTGTAGGGTTATTTTTTCTTCTGTGATTTCAAGATAAAATGGAGTATATTCTTTAGAATCAGTTTTGAAAGTGATTTCATTTTCATCATCTATGTTAAAGGATATAATATTTAATCCTATTAAAGGCTTTTCTATTGATATTTTTGCTGTATTTACGGAGTTTTGTATATCTAATATCTCTTGTTTTAATTTTTTAATCTCAGATTTTATACCACTAACTAAGGAAGAATTATGCCGCTTGGCTTCTTCAAGTGAAAGTTCTAAATCTTCAATATCCTCTTTTATGAATTTTATTTTACTAATTAAAATAGGTACATCTTTGTAGTTAATTTTAAGCTTGTTATCTTCACCACTAATTAGATTAATTGAGATTGAGTTTGAAGCATAAACTTTAAGATTGTTTTTTATATGTTTGATTTTTACATTTTGGGCATAAATAGAACCACCAAGACATGTTTGTATATCTGCATTTGTAGCGTGAACTTCTCCACCTTCTAAGAGATTTATTTTAGCTTCTTTGCATCTCAGTTTTCCTTTGTGTCTATTGATTGTTGCGTATTTTGCATATTGAGTGGAGTCTTTATGAGTTGCTCCGTCAATTTTAAGATTAATAGCTTCTATTATACTATTTGCTCCAATGTGACCACTTACATTAATGGTTTCTGAAACTAATTCAACACCCTCTCCAACACTATCTTTATTTGTATCTTTTTGAGAAACTACTACTTCTATATTGTTAGATTCTTCAGAAGCTATTGAATTTTGAATTCTTGATAGCCTAGTTATTTTAATTTTCTGATCTACACTTATATTTGTATCGCTGTATTGTACAAATCCTTTTGTTTTACTAATATAACTTCTTTTATTTTTTACCTCTATAATTTTTATACTATTTAAATCAACTTTTTGTTTTAAATCTTCTTGATTATTTGCATATTCTGTACCAATCTCTTTTCCATAACAATTTAATCCATTCCTACCAAATTGTGGTTTATGAAAATCTATCAGAATTTCATCTTTTTCTACTTCTATAATTTGATTATTATTCTCTTTTTGTAAGAATTTCATCACAAGTTTACTCTCTTGGGTTAGTTCAGGTACGATGCCATCAAATAGAGATAGTTTTACATTTTTTATAAATTTCTGAGCATATATATATTTTACTAATGCTTTTAAATTTTTAATCATAGATTCATCAAATATCCCTACAATAATTGAGTGAGAAGCTTTTATTTTATTAATTTCTCTAAAAAGTAAAGATAACAATTCTTTAGGTTGATATTGTTTATAAGGGATGTTTGAGTCGGGGGATAAAATTATTTTTGGATGACTGGAGTATTTTCCAAATTCTATTTTATATTTTAGT
>JAGGWE010000072.1 GCA_021157665.1 Sulfurimonas sp. | reverse complement strand
AATCTTCCTGAACATCCGATTCCAGAAACAACACACACATCATCTTGATTCCATCCAAGCTTATCAATAGCTCTAACAAATGTTTTAAGGATAACACCATCACCACAACCCCAACACCATAGTGTCGGCATTTTTTGAAGTCTTAAATATTTTTCGTAATTAAATGCCATCTTATAACTCCTTTACTTTATTTACAATCTCATGAGGAGATATAGGTCTTCCGTTAACTTTAAACAAACCATCTATGTCAAGTCTAGAAGTTGCTCTTTGAACTTCATCTCTATACTGACCAATATTAAGTTCAACAACTAAAACTTTTTTAATTTTATCTGTATATTCTTTCATTTTTTCAGCTGGAGATGGCCATAGAGTAATTGGTCTAAATAGACCAGCTTTAATACCATCAGCTCTTAGGTGACGAATCGCTTCTTTTGCAGCAAGAGAAACAGAACCATAAGCAATAATCATAATTTCAGCATCTGCCATTTCAAACTCTTCGTAAGACTCAATTTCATCTTTATGAAGTTCAACTTTATCTTCTAATCTTTGGATTAGTTTTCTACAAGTTTCAATCTCTTCAGTTGGAAAACCATTTTTATCATGGTGAAGACCTGTAAAATGGTATCTATAACCTTTAAACATAGGGTTAAGAACTGCTGCTTCATCATGTTCACATTCATATGGAAAGTACTCTTCAGCTGGACCATCAAATGTTTTTCTTGCTACTATACCAGTTTTAACATCTTCAGCAGTTGGAATATCTGCCTTACCATGCATGTGACCTAAAGTTTCATCTAAAAGTACAAATACTGGTTGCATAAATCTATCAGCTAAATTAAATGCTCTTACTGTTTCAGTATAACACTCAGCTAATGAACCTGCACATAGAGTGATTGATTTATAATCACCGTGTGATGGATTTTTTGCTTGAGCAACATCACCTTGAGAAACACGAGTTGGAAGACCAGTTGATGGACCACCACGCATAACATTTACACAAACTAAAGGTACTTCTGCCATTTGAGCAAGACCTAAGTTTTCAGCTTTTAATGAGATACCAGGACCTGAAGTAGCTGTTAATGCTCTAACACCACTCATAGAAGCACCGATAACAGCACAAATACCAGCAATTTCATCTTCCATTTGGATAGAAACACCACCAATCTTTGGTAAAAGGTCAGAACAAACATGCATAATTTCACTTGATGGAGTTAATGGATAACCACCAAAAAACATACATCCAGCATCTACAGCTGCAATTGCTGATAATTCATTACCAGTAGATATAATTTCTCTTGTAGCCATTATCTAGCTCCTTGTTCTATTGAATAGTAGTTATTTGCAGCGATTGCTGTTTGACGAGCTTTAGATTCGTCAGTAAGTTTTGCAAAGCTAACACCAGCTTCTTTTAACTCTTTTCTATCTGCTACAAAAATAGCAAAGTCCGGGCATGATATTTCACATTCACCACAACCAATACAAGCTTCTGGATGCTCAATAGAAATCATTGCACCAAGTGTTGATGAAATTTCATAACGCATAGCAAGTACACCTGCAGGACATACTGAAACACAAATATCACATGCTTTACAGTTACTAGTATTAACCCATACAGGTTGATTACCAGGATTTTCAGTTCTAAAAGTTCCCATTTATTCTCCTATTATTAATACACAAATTAAATTTGCGTATCACTCTTTGTCAATAAAGAGTATCTAAGTTTTTATAAGTCTAATCTAAAATGTGCTGCTAGCGCCTCATAATGTAACTGTTTGTTACATTACGAGGCTCACACAAGATAAAAATTATTTAGCTAAAACTTCCGCTATTGCTTTACCAATCTCAGCAGGTGAAACAACAACTTTTACACCAGCCGCTTCAAGTGCTTCCATTTTTTCTTTTGCAGTTCCAGCTGAACCAGAAACAATTGCACCTGCATGACCCATTGTTTTACCTTTAGGAGCAGTTTGACCTGCGATAAATGCAACAACTGGTTTAGTAATTTGTTCTTTAATTAGTTTAGCTGCTTGAATTTCAAGATCTCCACCAATTTCACCAATCATAACAATTGCTTCAGTTTCTGGATCTGCTTCAAACATTGGTAAGATTTGATTATACGAAAGACCAATAATTGGATCTCCACCAATACCAACAGCAGTACTAATTCCGTAACCTTCTTTAACAACTTGGTTTGCACCTTCGTAAGTTAAAGTACCAGATTTAGAAATAAGACCAACTTTACCTTTTTTGAAAATCATACCAGGAAGAATACCAATTTTACACTCTTCAGCAGTAATAATACCTGGACAATTTGGCCCTAGTGTTTTCATACCATGTTTAGTAGCATGAGCTTTAGCCATTTGCATATCTTTAACTGGAGCACCTTCAGTAATAATTACCGCAAGTTCAATTCCAGCTTCAGCAGCTTCCATTACAGCGTCACCAACAAATGCAGGTGGAACAAAAATCATAGAAACAGTAGCACCTGTAGTTTTTACAGCATCAGATACTGTGTTAAATACTGGTTGACCAAGGTGAGTTTGACCACCTTTATTTGGTGTAACACCACCAACAATTTTTGTACCATATGCTAAACATTGCTCAGCATGAAAAGTACCCTCTTTCCCTGTAAAACCTTGAACGATTACTTTTGTATCTTTGTTTACTAAAATTGACATTAATTATTCTCCTTTTGCTGCAGCTACAGCTTTTGCTGCACCGTCACCTAAATCATCACCAACAATTAAATTTGAAATATTGGCATTTTTAAGAATTTCTGCCGCTTCTGGAGCATTTGTTCCATCAAGACGAACAATAACCGGAACATTAATATCTGTAATCTTCGTAGCTTCAATAATACCATTTGCAATACGATCACAACGAACAATTCCACCAAAGATATTTACAAAAATTGCCTTAACTTTAGGATTTTTAAGAATAATCTCAAAACCTTTAGCAACAGTCTCTGCATTAGCACTACCACCAACATCTAAAAAGTTTGCTGGTGTTCCACCCATGTAGTTAATTGTATCCATAGTACCCATCGCAAGACCAGCACCATTTACCATACAACCAATTTCACCATCAAGAGCAACATAAGAAAGACCATATTTAGCAGCTTCAACTTCATCAGCATCTTCTTCCGTTAAATCTCTCATAGCAGCGATTTCAGGATGACGACCAAGAGCAGAATTATCAAAGCCCATTTTTCCATCAAGAGCGATAAAATCACCAGAACCTGTTCTTACAAGTGGATTGATTTCAATCATCTCTGCATCATTTTCCATATATAGCTTGAAAAGTTTTTGTGCAAACGAAATAATCTTTTTTTGTTCTGCTTTATCAGTAATACCTAAACCAAAAGCTAATTGACGACCATGAAAACCTTGAAACCCAATAGCTGGATCTACAGGAACTGTAATGATTTTTTCAGGAGTGTTTTCAGCAACATCTTCAATATTCATTCCACCTTCAGTAGAAGCCATAATCAAAGGCATCTCTAATTTCCTATCTAAAACAACAGAAAGATAAAATTCATCTTTAATGTCAGCACCATCTTCGATGTAAAGTTTTTGAACAAGTTTACCTTCAGCAGTAGTTTGGTGAGTAACCAATGTCATTCCAAGAATCTCATCAGCTAATTCTCTTACTTCTTCTATAGTTTTAGCTAGTTTTACACCACCACCTAAACCACGACCACCTGCATGAATTTGAGCTTTAACAACCCAAACAGGACCACCTAACTCTTTTGCAGCTTCAACAGCAGCATCAACGCTTTCAACCATAATACCTTTAGGTACTGGTACACCATATTTAGCAAAAATTTGTTTTGCTTGATATTCATGTATATTCATTTATTCTCCTTGTTTTAAGTTGGGTTTAACACTAAAGGCTTAAGCCTTAGGTGCAATCATGTTTTCTGGAATCACATACTTATCAAACTCTTCAGCTGTAAGTAATCCTAGGTCAATCGCTGTCTCTTTAAGCGTTGAATTATTAGCATGTGCAGTTTTAGCAATTTTTGCTGCATTATCATAGCCTACATAAGGGTTTAATGCTGTTACTAACATTAAAGAATTATGTAAGAAATGATCAATTTTATCTGCTACTGGTTCAAGACCAACAGCACAATGATCATTGAACGACACAATAGAATCTGCAAGTAAGCGACAAGATTGTAAATAGTTATAAGCGATTACTGGCTTATAAACATTTAATTCAAAGTTACCTTGTGAAGCACCCATACTAATTGCTACATCATTACCAAACACTTGACAAGTAACCATAGTTACAGCTTCTGCTTGTGTAGGATTTACTTTTCCTGGCATAATTGAAGAACCTGGCTCATTAGCAGGAATCTCAATCTCCCCTATTCCACAACGAGGGCCAGATGCTAACCATCTTATATCATTTGCAATTTTCATCATATCTGCTGCAAGTGCTTTAAGTGCACCGTGAGAGTAAACAAGTGCATCATGAGAAGTTAAAGCATGAAACTTATTAGGTGCAGTGATAAAATCATGACCAGTTAGTTCACTTAGCTTTTGTGCAACTCGTTTACCAAGTTCAGGATGAGCGTTTAAGCCTGTACCAACAGCTGTTCCACCAAGTGCTAGTTCACGAACTGCTTCTAAAGAATCAGTAGCCATTTTTTCACATTTATTTAACATCTCAACCCAACCACTAATCTCTTGACCAAGAGTAATAGGAGTAGCATCTTGAAGATGTGTACGACCAATTTTAACAATTGACTCAAACTTAGCAGACTTGGATGCTAAAGTTGCTTTTAGTTTTGCAATTGCTGGTAATACACGAGTCTCCATAGAAATAACAGCTGCAACATGAAGTGCAGTTGGATAAGTGTCATTTGAAGACTGAGATTTATTTACATCATCATTTGGATGAATAAGTTTTTCAGTTCTGAAATCACCACCAAGAATTTCAGTTGCACGATTTGCAAGAACTTCATTGTTGTTCATGTTTGATTGAGTACCTGAACCAGTTTGCCATACAACTAAAGGATAGTTTCCATCTAGCTTACCAGCTAACATATCATCAGCTGCTAATGCAATTGCATCCGCTTTTTTCTGATCAAGTTTACCAAGGTCTGCATTTACAAGTGCTACTGCTTTTTTAAGATAAGCAAATCCTCTTGTAATTTCATAAGGCATAGTCTCTTCACCAATAGCAAAATTTTCTACACTTCTTTGTGTTTGTGCAGCCCAATAAGCATCTATTGGTACTTCGATTTCACCCATTGTATCTTTTTCAGTTCTTGTATTCATTGATTCTCCTTAAAAAAATGTTCTTTTTTAGTGCATAATACCATTTTGTATAGAATTAAACAAAAGTACAAAGTATTTTAAATTATATTCTAGCACTCTTTTAATAATACTAATCATTATAGATATTTATTTTTAAACATATAAAAAACTGTGTAAATTTTACTCAAAGGGGGAATTGTAACTACACCAAAAGGTGTAGTTTTTACTCAAAAAAGCCGTTTTCGTTAAGAATATCTATCCCCTCTTGAATTGAATCAACAGAGACTTGAAATTTT
>JAGGWE010000014.1 GCA_021157665.1 Sulfurimonas sp. | reverse complement strand
TCTTTTGCAGGGGTAAGTATGCAAGATGATATTTTATATGCTGATGGTGGTAGAGTTTTAGTATGTGTCGGTCTTGGTGATACTATTAAAGAGGCTAGAAATAGAGCATACCTTAGATGTGGACAAGTTCATTTTGTTGGTAAAAAAATTAGAACTGATATAGCTTATCAAGCTTTATAGGAAAATAGTTTGAACGAAGAGATTCAAAATATACTTCATCGTGAAGGTATGACTTTAGCAGATACAAAAAAAAGAGCGATGGCATTTTTTATAGATGAGATGTTGTTGTCTTTTTTATTTATTATTGCTTTTTGGGATTCTTTTGCCTCAGCGACTAATACAGAAGAGATTATCAATCTTACCAATGCTTTTGTTTTAGAATATATGGCATTAAAAATTGTTTATCAAACTTTCTTTGTACTTCAGTATGGGGCTAGTATAGGAAAAATTATTATGAAAATTAGAGTAATAGAGATCAAAACTATTCAAAATCCAAATATAATTGTTGCATTTAATCGTGCAGTTTTTAGAGTAATAAGTGAGATGCTTTTTTATCTTGGTTTTTTATGGGGTATTTTAGACCCATCGCGTCAAACTTGGCATGATAAAACAGCAAAAACATTGGTTATAAATGTATAAGTTATTATTTTTAATCCTAACTATAACGGGTGTTCTTTATTCAAATGAAATTGAAACCCAAAATGATAAGGTAGAAATATTTGCAACAAAAATGAACTCTAGTAAAGAGATAGTACATGCTTCAGGTGGTGTGGCTGTTGTTTATAAAGATTATTATTTAACTGCATCAAGAGCTATTTATGATAAAACAAGTGGTGAACTAGAGCTGTTTCATAATATTAGAGCTAATCAGGGTGATACTTATAAAGTATTAGGTAATTATGCAAAATTAAATATAAAAAATAAAGAGAGAAGTTTTCAGCCTTTTTATATGCTAGAAGAGAAAGTTAAGGTTTGGATAAGTGCAGATAAGGGTCATGTAAAAGATAGAGATTTAGATATAACTTCTGGTGTAGTAAGTAGTTGTGAACCAGACAACCCTTTATGGCAAATGGAATTTAGTTCATCTGATTATAATTTTGATGAAAAGTGGTTAAATTTATACAATGCCACTCTTTATTTTTCTGATATACCAATTCTATATACGCCATGGTTTGGCTACTCTTTGGATAAAACAAGAAGAACGGGCTTTTTAAAACCATCATTTGGTTATTCTGAAGATGAAGGTTTTTACTATGAACAGCCACTTTTTATTGCTGAGCAAAATTGGTGGGATTTAGAGTTAAGCCCTCAGATTAGAACTAATCGTGGGAAGGGTGCTTATTCTACATTTAGATTTATTGATTCAAAATATTCAAAGGGTCAATTAGATTTTGGTTATTTTAAAGAGAATAAGAAATATTTTGAAGAAAATGATTTAGAAAATGATTCACATTATGGATATAGTTTTAATTATAAAAATAGTAATTTTATTAATCATTGGTTTGATTTGGATTTAGAGGGTCAGTCAGGTATCTATGTTGATATAGCTTACTTGAATGATATTGATTATATTAATCTTGGAAGTAGTAATACTATAGATAAGTCAACAGCAACACAAATTTTGTCTAGGGTAAATATGTTTTATAATGGAGATAGTGATTATTTTGGTGCATATTTTAAATATTATCAAAATTTAACAGAGGGTGGATATGCTGATGTTGATGAAAATAATGACAATACTTTACAGCAACTGCCAACACTTCACTATCATCATTATTTAGAAACAATGTTTAATGATCATCTTACTTATAATTTAGATATGCAAAGCAATAATATATATAGAAAAGTCGGAAGAAAAGTTATTCGAACTGATTTAAGCATACCAGTATCATTACATACTACCTTATTCGATGAGTATTTAGACTTATCGTTTAAAACAAATTTATATGCTCAACATTCTAAGTTTAGTGGTCAAAATGAAAATACAACAGCTGAATATGAAGATGGATATATAGGTAAATTTGATAATATTTTTAGTGTATCAACTCAATTAACGAAGGCATATACAGATTTTTCACATGTAATTGGTTTTGGTGTTAGTTATATTTTTGATGGAAGTGAAACTACAGATGGCTTTTATACTAATAATGAAGATTTTTGTCAAGACACATCAAATGCTAATGACCCAAGATGTGAATTTTATGAGATTACAGAAACTCAAGAGGAACTTAAATTTGATTTTACTCAGTATATTTATGATGCTGCAGGAAAACAGATACTTTATCATAGAATAGCACAACAGATTCTATATAACGAAGATACTGTAATGGGTGATTTAGAGAATGAGGTTGATTATAGTGTAACAGATAGTATAAGGATATATAATAATATCTTTTATAATTATGATGAAAATAAGTTTTCAAAAATTTATACTAGATTATCTTATGATGATTATGGTTTTAATATCGCTTTATCTCATCTTTATAAAGATACTTTTTTAGATTCTAGGGAAGCTACATCTACATCAGCTGCATATACTCCTTATACAAATTATGCAACAGCAACTGTAAGATATACTTATGATAGTCACTACTCATATCATGCTGCATACGATTATGATATAGAGTTGCAGATTAAAAAAAGAGCAGAGTTAGGTTTTTTATATAGTAAGCGATGTTGGGATTTTGGAATTACTTATGCTGAAAATAATAGACCAGAACTTAGTGCAAATGGGATAACTAATAATTATGAAAAATATATCTATTTTACAGTAGTATTAAAACCATTTATGCAATCAGGTGGTGAGCCATTTTTCGCATTTAAACTTCCAGAAGATGATAATGATTAATTATGAATAAATATAAGCATATACTAAAAAATAGAAAAGATGCTGCTATTAAACTTTGTGATGTTATACCTATGCAAAGATTTAAAGATGAATCTTGGAAAGTAGTTGCTGTTTCAAGTGGTGGACTTGAATTAGGTGCATATATTAGAGGTAAGTATTCAAATAAAATTGATTTTTTATTTTCAGAAGCAATTATGGCTCCCAATAATGATGAGTGCGAAGTTGCTCGAGTTAGTGAGACTGAAGAGATAGTTATAAATGAAAATTTGGTTTCTGCTTTTGATATTAAATATGATTATATTTATGGTGAAGCTAGTAGAAAACATGAAGAGAAACTTTTAAGTTATATATATCAATATAGAAAAGGACGACATTTTTTATCAATGAAAAATAAAGTTGTTTTACTTGTTGATGAGGGAAGTGAAACAGGATTAAAATTTATGACAGCTTTAAAAACTATTTTGGCTCAAAAACCAAAAGCTGTTTATATAGCAGTCGCGGTAATTCCAAGTGATGTTTTAGAATTATTAGAACCTTTTGCAGATGATGTGTTTTTTTTATATGATATAGATGATTATGTTGAAACGACACTTTATTATGAAGAATTACCAAAAGTACAAGAAGAAACAATAGAAAAATTATTAGAGGAAATAAAATGAAATATGATGTAAGTTTAGAGTTAGAAAATAGAGAAGAGAGTTATTCGTTTGGAGATGTAGCAAAGCAGGCTAATGGTAGTGCATGGATAAAATCAGGGAAATCTGTAATTTTAGCAACTGTTGTAATTGATGAAACAGAAATTGTTAAAGATAATTTTTTACCTTTAACGGTTCAGTATATTGAAAAAACATATGCAGCTGGTAAGATTCCAGGTGGATTTTTCAAAAGAGAAACTAAACCAAGTGATTTTGAGACTTTAACTTCTCGTATAGTTGATCGTTCTCTTCGTCCACTTTTCCCTGAAGGATTTGGACATCCAACTCAGATAACTATTATGGTTTTTTCAGCTGACTCAGAATCTGATTTACAAGTTCTAGCTCTAAATGCTGCTTCTGCTGCACTTTATACTTCAGATATTGATATTAATACTTCAGTTTCTGCTGTTCGTACTGCAAAAGTTGATGGTGAAATAGTTATAAATCCAACTCTTTCACAGCTTAAAGATTCTACACTAGATTTATATCTATCGGGAACTAAAAATGACTTATTGATGATAGAGATGCGTTCATTTGGTGGTGAAAAAGTTGAAGTTAATGAGATGATAGTTGATCCACTGTTAGATCCAACAATGGGAACGGCAGTAATGAGTTCTCATATATCAAATGCAATGAGTGAAGATGAACTTATAGAGGTGTTTGAGAAAACTCAAGTTGTTCTTTTTGATACAAATGCTAAATATGAAGAGGCTTTTGCAAGTTCTAAAAAATCTACGGTTGAGATAGATTTAAAAGCACATGCCATAAATGAAGAGATGGTTTCATTTGTTAGAGATAACCATATGCCAGATATTGCAGATGCGATGAATCAAATGGCAAAATCAGAACGCTCAACTGCTCTAAGACAACTTAGAAAAAGAATCATTGCAGAGAAAACTGAATGGGAAGAAGTTGAGCTAAAAGATGCAATAGAGAAAGTAAAAAAAGAGCAGGTTCGTGCTCAAATTTTAAATGAGAGAGTTCGTGCAGATGGTAGAGCATTAACAGAAGTTAGACCTATTAGTATAGATACAAATATACTTCCAAATGCTCACTCATCATGTTTGTTTACTCGTGGACAAACTCAAGCTTTAGTTGTTTTAACTATGGGTGGACCAAAAGATGCACAGATGTTTGAATCTTTAACAGATAGTGGAACTCAAAATGAGAATTTTATGGTTCATTACAACTTTCCAGGTTTTTCAGTTGGTGAAGCATCTCCTATAATGGGGACAAAAAGAAGAGAATTAGGACATGGAAATCTTGCAAAAAGAGCTTTAGCGCCTGTTGTTGATTTAGATGGACAAACTGTTCGTTTAGTTTCTGAGATACTAGAGTCAAACGGTTCATCTTCTATGGCTACTGTTTGTGGTGGTTACATGGCTCTTCGTGCAGCTGATATTGATACAAGTGATACGGTAGCTGGAATCGCTATGGGTATGGTTAGTGATGGTGAAACTTACGCAATTCTTTCAGATATTATGGGGCTTGAAGATCATGATGGAGATATGGACTTTAAAGTAACTGGTTCTAAAGATGGAATAACTGCAATGCAGATGGATATTAAACTTGGTGGAATCTCTTTAAATATTTTAAAAGAGGCACTTTACCAAGCTAAAGAGGGTAGAAGCCACATTATTGATATTATGCTTGAGGCTGAATCTAAAATAGAGTTCAACGATGGGGTACTTCCAAGTGTTGACTTTTTCCATATTGATCCTAGTTTTATAGGTGAAGTTATTGGACAAGCTGGAAAAACTATTAGAGAGATGATTGAGAAGTTTGAAGTAGCTATTGATATTGATAAAAAAGATGGAAAAGTTAAAATTACAGGTAAAAGTAAAGATGGTGTAGCTGGTGCGAGAGGGCATATCGAAGGGATTGTAAATACGCCTAAAGTTGCAAAAATAAAATACGAAGTTGGTGATAAGTATGAGGGAACTGTTAAAAAAATAGTTGATTTTGGTGCCTTTATAGAGCTTCCAGATGGAACTGACGGACTTCTTCATATCTCTAAAATTTCAGATCAAAGAGTTGATAAAGTATCTGATGTTTTAACTGAAGGTGAAAAAATTACAGTTGAAATTTTAGAATTTAAGGGAAATAAAATCTCTCTTGGTCGTGCATAACCCACATGCCAAGAAGGAGTTTATACTTTAAACTCCCTTTTAGCACCTTTTATATATAATTCGCCTATCAATTTCTAGTAGGGAAATCCTTGCATTTATGTTTGGGTTGCTTCATTTAACGATGAGGTTACGCTATCCGAAAGATATTGTAATAATTTTAAGGAAATATATATGAAAAAAGTTCTATTTTTAATGCTAGCTCTTGCAACTGCTGCAATGGCATCTGACGGAGAGGTTGCTAACCAAACTCTTAAAGCTTACTCAATGATCGCTGCTGGTCTTGGTCTTGGTCTTGCT
>JAGGWE010000082.1 GCA_021157665.1 Sulfurimonas sp. | reverse complement strand
CAAAAGATTTTAATACTTGGCATGTGGATGGAGAGTTTAAAATCAAACCTGGGCATGTGGATAAGGCATGTGGAAAGTACTCTTATGATTCTTTTATGAGTGCTATTAAACTTTGTGAAGATGAAAAGGCTGAGGCTGTTGTTACTATGCCTATACATAAAGAGGCATGGAAGTTAGCTGGTTTAGAGTTTGTAGGGCATACTGATTTATTAAGACAACATTTTAAAAAAGATGCGATTATGATGCTTGGATGTGAAGAGATGTTTGTTGCTCTTTATACTGAGCATATTCCTTTAAAAGAGGTTGCTTCTACTATTGAAGTTGGAAAACTTACTACTTTTTTATTAGATTTATATACTTGTTTAGATGTAGAAAAAGTGGCAGTTTTAGGACTAAACCCACATGCTGGAGATAATGGTGTTTTGGGTGATGAAGAAGAAGTGATAAAATATTGTATAGATTATGTAAATGAGAAAATTGGAGAAAAGATTTTTATTGGTCCAATCGTACCAGATATTGCATTCACTCCACATGCCAGAAAAAATTATAAATATTTTGTAGCGATGTATCACGACCAAGGTTTAGCACCTCTAAAAGCACTTTACTTTGATGAGAGCATAAATGTTTCTCTAAATCTCCCAATCATAAGAACATCAGTTGACCATGGAACAGCTTATGATATTGCTTACAAAGGTGAAGCTAAAACTCTTAGCTATATCAATGCTATTAAGAGTGCTATCTATTTTTTAAAAAAATACTAAGGAACCAAGGGCTTGCCCTCGGCCAGAGTGGGATAGTAAAGTTTAAGGGCGAAGGCAAGCCATCGCATCCAAGATAATAAATTAATTCGTTTCCATGGTTTCAGTGGTAAGGAACCAAGGGCTTGCCCTCGGCCAGAGTGGGATAGTAAAGTTTAAGGGCGAAGGCAAGCCATCGCATCCAAGATAATAAATTAGTTTTTTTCTCTTTTAGCATAAAATTCTTTTTTATATTCAGCAAATCTATCCTCTAAAATTGCTTCTCTAACCTCTCTCATAAGATTAAGATAGTAGTGGAGATTGTGGATAGTTGCAAGTCTAAAGTATGCTATTTCTCTTGCACGGAAAAGGTGATTCATATATGCTCTTGAGTATCTTTGGCATGTGAGACATTGACACTCTGGGTCTATTGGTAATGGGTCTTCTTTAAATTTTGCACCTTTGATATTTATTCGTCCAAAAGATGTAAAAAGAGTTCCGTTTCTTGCATTACGAGTTGGCATAACACAGTCAAACATATCTATACCTCTTTCAATATTTTCTATTAAATCTTCAGGAGTTCCAACACCCATAAGGTAGCGAGGTTTATCCTTAGGCATATACTTCACTGTATGCTCAACCGTGTCGTACATCTCGTTGTTTAACTCTCCAACTGATAGTCCACCGATAGCAAAACCATCATAATCTAAGGCACATAACTCTGTTGCACTTTTAGTACGAAATGCTTTGTCTGTTCCACCTTGAATAATTGCAAAAATATTTTGTTCTGTTCCGATTCCCTCTTTTTGTTTTGCTCTAAAATACTCAATAGACTCTTCAGCCCAAGCAGTAGTTCTCTCGATACTAAGTTTTATTCTCTCTTGAGTAGCTGGAAGAGCAACTAAATCATCTAAAATCATCATAATATCTGAGCCAAGATTGTGTTGAATATCTATAACTTTTTTAGGTGTAAAGAAGTGTTTTGAACCATCAATATGTGAGCGAAACTCTATACCATTCTCTTTAGGTTTTGAGATGTCAGAAAGAGAAAATGCTTGAAACCCACCACTATCTGTTAAAAAGCTTTTTGGATAAGTTGTAAAGCCATGAAGTTTACCCATCTTAGCGATAGTTTTATCCCCTGGTTTTAAGTAAGTATGATAAGTATTTGCTAAAATAATCTCAGCACCAAGAAGATTTAAAACATCATCCATATCAAGTGCTTTTACACTCCCTAAAGTTCCAACAGGCATAAAAACAGGAGTTTTTATAGTTGAGTGAGCAGTTTTTATAGTACAAGCACGAGCATTTTTTGAAGTGGCATCTAAAGTAAATTCCATGAGTTATATAGTCCTAAATCTTATAAATTTTATGACATTATAACATTCTAAGAACCTTTATTGTAGAATGCATAAAAATATTTAACTAAGGTGTGTAGATGGCAACTGTTGGAATGAGTGATATCAAAAAAAATGTTCGTTTAATTGTAGGTGAAGTACCATATAAAATTGTTGAATTTCAACATGTGAAACCAGGCAAAGGTGCAGCTTTTGTTCGTATGAAAATGAAAAGTTTTTTAAATGGTAGAGTAGTTGAAAAAACTGTTCATGCTGGAGATAAATTTGAAGTTCCAATTATAGACTTTAAAACTATGCAGTACCTTTATGATGATGGTGAGATGTACCAGTTTATGGATAACGAAACTTACGACCAACTAGGTCTTACTTATGATCAGTGTGATGATGCTGCAAAATGGTTAAAAGATGGAACAAATGTTGAGATGGTTTTCTTTAAAAATAAAGCTATCTCAGTTCAGGCTCCTGAAGTTATGGAACTTGTTATCACTGATACTCCTCCAAACTTTAAAGGTGATACTTCAAGTGGAAGTAAAAAACCTGCAACTTTAGAAACTGGTGCTGTTGTTCAAGTTCCTTATCATGTATTGACTGATGATTTAATCAAAGTAAATACTGTTGATTGTGAATTTTTAGGAAAAGTTAAATAGGTTTTTTTTATGAATATCAAACTATTAAAGACATTTACAATTTTATATGTTGAAGATGAAACATCTCTTAGAGAAGATGTATGTCAAAATATCTCACCTTTTGTAAAAGAGGTTGTGACTGCCTTTGATGGTATTCAAGGTTTATCTTGTTACATGGAAAATAGAAATAAGTTCGATTTAATTATTACCGATATTTTGATGCCAAATATGAATGGTCTTGAGATGGTTGATGAGATACGAAAAGTAGATTCTGAAATCCCCATTATTTATACTACTGCATTTAATGATAGTGAATATATGAAAAAGACTATTGAACAGTCAATAGTCAGTTACATTGTAAAACCAATAGATATAGAACTTCTTTTAAAAGCTATAGAAAAAGCTTCTTTAAAAATAGAAAATGAGAGGTTAAAGGCTACACTTTTAGGTATAAATGAGGTCCTAGAAGCTAAAATCAATGATAAAACAAAAAAACTTCGTGAAACAAATACAATCTTAAAAAAGCAATTATATACTGATGAATTAACATCTTTAGCAAATCGTAAATCATTGATTGAAGATATAAATAAATTTAAAAATCCTATCTTATCTATAATAGATTTAGATGCCTTTGGTTCTATAAATGATCTTTATGGTGAGAAGATTGGAAATAAAGTTTTAATTAATGTTGCAAATTTAATTAAGGAATTTTCTAAAAGTATAAATTGTAAAGCATATAGAATTGGTGGAGATATTTTTGCAATTTTGAAAGATGAAGAGTTTAGTGTTCAAGAATGTATATCAAATATAGAGTTATTAATACAAACAGTAGCTGAATATTCTATATGTTTAGATGAGTATGATATTACGGTTAGAATAAGTATAACTGTGGGTATCTCAAAAGAGCTTACAGATACACTTGAAAAAGCTAGTATGGCACTTATGAGAGCTAAAAAAAATAGAACAAGTTATATTCTATATGGAGATGAGCATAATCTAGATAAAGAGTTCCAAAATGATATAAAATGGACAAAAATTATTAAAAATGCCATAGATAATGATAATGTAGTAGCTTATTATCAACCTATTTTAAATAAAGAACAGGAAATTATTAAACATGAATGTTTAATAAGAATATCAGAAAATGGTGTTATTCATTCTCCGTATCTATTTTTAGATATATCAAAAAAAGTTAAGCTTTATCCTCAATTAGCAAAGATGATTATTACAAAAGCATTTAAAAAAGCAAAAGAAAATTCCTCTTCGATTACTGTTAATTTATCTATTCAAGATATTGTAAATAAAGATATAGTTAAAATGATAGTAGATGAGTTACAAAAAAATAGTATTGCTAAGCTAATTACATTTGAAATACTGGAGAGTGAGAGTATAACTGATTATGAAAAGGTTATCTCTTTTATAAGTATTGTAAAAAAACTTGGTTGTAAGATTGCTATAGATGATTTTGGTAGTGGTTATTCAAATTTTAGTTATCTACTTAGACTAAAACCTGATTATATTAAAATAGATGGCTCTTTAATTAAAAATATTCATACAGATGAAAGTTCTTATCTTATAACTAAAACCATAAATGATTTTGCACACTCTTTGGGGATGAAAACTATTGCAGAGTTTGTTCATTGTGAAGAGGTTTTAAAACTACTTGAAGAGATAGGAGTAGATGAGTATCAAGGTTTTTATTTTTCAGAGCCACTAGCACATATTTAATGATAAAGTTTTTATCTTCACTCTCTTTTACTAAAAAATATATTTTTGCCTTATCTCTTATAGCATTCTTTTCATTATCTGCATATTTTAATCTTGTAGCATTAATAGATTCTCAGGCAAATGATGGAAAGATTATAAATATTAGTGGTAAGCAAAGAATGCT
>JAGGWE010000052.1 GCA_021157665.1 Sulfurimonas sp. | reverse complement strand
ATTTTACTATATTTTTTTACCTATAAAGCTTATAAAATATTTTTTAGTGTTAATTACCAACATCTGTTACTCTATTTCTTCCATTCTCTTTAGATTTGTATAAAGCAATATCTGCTAATTTCAATACTTCTTTAACATCTTCTATTTTTACCAATGAAGAGTGATATAATCCAGCACTTATTGTTGTTGAAAACTCTTCATCTTTAACTTTAAATATATGATTTTGAACAACTAATCTAATCTTTTGAGCTACACGCATAGTATCTTCATAAGATATTCTATTTAATAAAACAACAAATTCTTCACCACCTGCTCTATATATTTTATCACCTTCTCTTACTGATAACTTCAACAAATTAGATAACTCTTTTAAAACTAAATCTCCTGTATCATGCCCATAATTATCATTTATTTTTTTAAAAAAATCTATATCAAACATTAGTATTGAATATGGTGCTTGATGAGAATTATAGTTTAATATTGTTTTTTCAATATCAGCATTAAGTGTAAGACGATTTTTCAATCCAGTTAAAGCATCATGATTTGCTTGGTACTCTAAAATATCTTTTTGTTTTAACAAAATCGCTTGGGCTTCTTTTCTTTGAGTAATATCGGCATGTGTACCACTCATGCGAATTACTCTATTTAAACTATCTCTCTCAACCACAGAGCCAGAACCCTTTATCCAAATATAATTTCCATTTTTGTGTCTCATACGAAATTCAATTGTATATGGTTTATTTTTTTCTATTGCATCTGCAACAATTGATAAAATATATTTTAAATCCTCTTTAAATATTCTATCTTGCCAATCACTTTGCGTATTTGTTATATCACTTTTACTTAAACCTAGCATCTCTAACCAACGCTCATTTACAAAATACTCTTTAGTTTGTGGATACCAATCCCAATAACCTAAGTTTGCACCTTTTATAACATTGTTAAGAAGTAAATTAAACTCTTCAATATCTTTAGTTTTTTTCTTAATATTTTTTTCTAAAATATATTTATAATTAAACTCTTTATATATTAAAAATAAAACTATCACAACAACCAAAATTGATATAAAGAATATAATTTGTAAATTTTTATTATTAATTTCGATATAGTTATCTTCACTTCTAAATGTAAAAACGGCGACAACATCATTTGTAATAGGATTTAAAACTGGTATAAAAGTCATTATATTATTAAGTTTTTTATCATATTGAGAAAAAGGTTTTGCTTTATTTATTTGCTTATATATAGATTCTGATTCAACTTTTGATCTCATTTTATCTGAAATATCAAGATTAAGATAATCAACAATTGACTTTTGACAATAATATTGAAAAAGTGAACTTTGAACATAATTAGATTGTTCATCTTTAAAAACTTTTTGCTTTACCACTTTTTTATCAATATGAAAATTACTCAATACATCATAATGCTTAACAATTTTTTCTATAAATACTAATGCACTAAAAGATACTTCAACACTACCAATATGTTCTTCTTTATCAAACAATGGATAAACAAACCTAAATCCATTAATTACCTTCCCCCCTTCAAATCCAGATATAGGTTTTAACTCTTCATTAACATACTTAACTGTAAGTCTAGCTTTTGATAGATTATCCCCAAATTTTAATGGTCTATGCATTCTTAAAAAACTATCATTATTTGGTAAATGAAAATGAAGTTGCCTAACACCAAAAGTTCTTAACACTTTATAATCTGATTGTAGTGTTTTATATAACTTGTCTCTATCTCTATTTTTAAAAAGTTCAATTACTTCTGCTTTATTAATATCCGTTTTAAAGATTAAATTAGCAATAGATTTATGCATATCGTAAATAACTTTATATTCTAAATATATTAATTGTGTTTTTTCTTTTAGATATTCATCTTTTAGATTTTTAAAATAATTATAAGATACACCATAAATGATAGATATAATAACGATAAAAATAATTATAAAATATCTTTTTTTTAATAAATTAATTTTCATTTCAATCTACCAACTCCTTTTTAAATACCTATTACTTATTTGGTGTCCAGCTTTTAAACTTAACATACTGAGGAAAAGCTTCTGCTTTAAAAATAGATTTATTTAATAAAATCCTAATACACTCTTGAATTCCCTCTGTCATACTTGGATGGGGATGAACTGTTTTCATAATATCACTAAGAGTTACATCATGATCCATTAAAGTTGCTATATACATGATAGAAGCAGCTGATTGTGGTCCTGCTGCTCTCATACCTAAAACTTTTGGATTTTCTTCATCACTTACAATCATCTTAAAAAATCCATCTGTTTCACGCATAGCAATTGCACGAGATACTAAAGCATGTTTATAAACAACAACTTTATAAGCAATATTTTCTTTTTGACACTCTTTTTCATTTAAACCTATTGCTGAAATCTCAGGATTAAAAAACATAATTGTTGACATATTTCTATATCTTAGAGGAAATTTTATCTTATCTTTTATAGCTTTTGCTGCGAATCTCCCCTCCATCTCAGCAACATTTACAAGGGCATTATTTCCAGATATATCTCCTGCTGCATAAATATTATGATCAACCTTACATTGCTCATTAGTACATAAAAGACCTCTATCAGTTATAGTAATACCTACATTTTCAAGTCCTAATTTTTTAAAAGTAGGTACTCTACCAATAGATACTAAAATAGTTTCAACACTTATAACTTCTGTATGCCCATCTTTGTAATCAAGTGTTACATCAATGTATTTTTCATGTTTTTTAATACCTCTAAGAGATGCTGTATGATGGATGTTTACACCAATATTTTCTAACATTTTACTTGCATAATCGCTTACATCATCATCTTCAAAAGGAATAACTCTATCTTGAGAATCAAGCAAATGTACTTTTGTTTGTCCAAACTCTGCAAAAATTGTTGCAAACTCACAACCAACTACACCAGCACCAATTATCAAAATATCTCTAGGGAAATTTTTTAGATTTAATACATGGTCTGATGATATAATTCTCTCCCCATCAAGCTCAAACGAAGGATGCTTTCTAGGATGAGAACCACTTGCAATAATAAAATCTTTAGCTTCAATCTCTACTCTTTCACCATCATGTTTTGTAACGATGACAGTTTTATCACTAGAAAATTTTCCCCAACCCTCAAAAAGAGTTAAACTTTTACTGCTAGTCTCTTTTTTAGAAAACATCTCAATTTGTGAACGAATTTGATACTCTTTTTCTCGAACTGCAGAAAAAACATTATCACGAATTTTTTCATAATCAACACTAATACTAGATGCACGATAACCACGATCAACTCTATTTGCAATTGCAAAATCTTTAGAAAGTTCCCACATCGTCTTAGAACTTAAGGCTCCATCATGTATACCAGCACCACCAACATGATTACCTTCAATAATACAAACATGATTGTCAAAATCATAAGACCTCATAGCTGCTGCAAAGCCAGCAGGACCACATCCAATTATACATACATCAAATTTTAATTTTTCCATAAAATTATTTTACAACAATTGACTTAAAACAACTATATTTTTTATTAAATTATGCTAGAATTCGCTCAAAAAAAAGGCTCTATCATCACTTATATTTTAATTCACACAATTCATATCTTTTCAGTTTTTATCTATGGTGGTTTTCTATTTGTAGATAATTTATTTCTTTCAAAAATGAAACAAACACTAAATGAGGAGGAAGCAAGCAAAGCAAGAGAGGCTATCATGATGCATGTAAGAAAAGTTGTTCCTTATGCTTTAATGGTTGCAGTTGCTAGTGGTTTATTTATGATTACTCAAGTTTTTGGGGAAATAAAAGAAGATGGGATGAGTTATTTTCAAATTATACTAAGCATAAAAGCTTTTTTTGCTTCATGGTTAGGGATTAGAGGTATAAATCAAAAGTTATTTAAAATAAATCCTTTTGTATTTACAAGCCATCTTTTCCCATTTATCCTTGTAGTTATAGTTATCTTGCTTTCTCAGTTTATGTATCTATAATCTCTGTGGCATCTCTTCTTTAAAAGCAATTTCCTCTGCTTTTTCTAAGATTTTCATAGCCCCATCTAAAATAAAATCTTGGGCTAGTTGTGAACCTAACTCATCACAATGAGAAATCAAGGCAGAGGCTCTTTTATACATAACATGTGAACCATCAGGATAACCTATCATCGCTTCAATATTAATCACATCTTCATCAATTGTTGAGTTACAAGCAACTGGAGCTGAACACCCTGCTCCTATTTTAGATATAAAAGCTCTTTCAATCATAGTACAATCAAATGTTGGTTTATCATTAAGTGTCATCGCTACTTCTCTAATAAAATCATTATCAGAAACTATCTCGATACCTAAAGCAGCCTGACCCATTGGTGGTATCATCATATTAAGATCTAATTTATCTGTAAAAGGAATATCTTTTAATAAATCTAATCTATGAAGACCAATCCAAGCTAAAATAATTGCATCATACTGCCCCTCAGATAATTTTCTAAGTCTAGTATTTACATTTCCTCTTAAATCTTTAACCACTAAATCAGGTCTCTTTTTAAGTAGTTGCATTCGTCTTCTTAGACTTGTTGTACCAACTACAGCACCCTGTGGTAAATCTTCTAAAGTTTCATATTTGTGGGATAAAAAAACATCGCTCTGATCTTGTCTTTGAGTAATTGCAACTAACTCTAAACCATCAGGGATATAAGTGGGAACATCTTTTAAACTATGAACTGCTAAATCAGCTTCACCAGCCAACATTGCATCTTCAAGCTCTTTTGTAAAGTGACCTTTACCTCCGATTAAAGCTAAAGGCTTATCTAAAACTTTATCACCATTACTTACAATTTTATTTAACTCAACTGTAACATCTGGATAAGAGGCTTCGATTCTACTCTTTACATGATACGCTTGCCATAGTGCTAAATCACTAACTCTTGTTGCAATTATTATTTTTTTCATACACAATCTCTTTTTTTTATTTTAAGAGAAGTGTATAGTATTTATGCTTAAGAGTCTTTTTTTGAAGCTCTATTTGCTTTTTTCTTTTTAGCAATTTTTCTAGCTTTTGCTTTTTTATCTAACTTCAATTGAAGTTTAAGTTTTACCTCTTTCACTGCTTTTTTAGCTTTAACTGCTTTTTTATGTGCTCTATGTTTTGCCAATTTTTTAGCTAGCTGTTTTGCTATTTTTAACTCTTTTGCTGCTGCTTTTGCCATTTTTTAATTCCTTTTTTTAATTTAAACAAAAGTATAACCGTTAAATATTAAAAAATATATGAAATAGAGAAAAAAACAAGAAATTACAAGAGAATTTGAAGAAGTTATCTCTAAGGTTTAGTAATATTTTTAGATACAAACTCTGATAACTCAGTAAGTGCTAAGTAAGTTGGCGTTCCAACTTCACTGCTTAACAATCCAACTCTTCTTTTTATATACCCATAGCCCTCTCTGTTAAGAGAGTTTATTTTAGGTTTACTAGCTGCTACAGATTTTCGTTTTTTGTGTGCCTCATATATTTTAGCGAATCTTGTCATCTATTCTTGTCTTTCCTCTATTTGTTTTATTGCCATAATAGCTGCCATAACTATTGGGTAATTTGTAGGAGCTGCTGTAAGCATAGGATGGGTAGCCACTTGCATTGACCTAGCTTTATACACACTCAAACCTGTTTCAATCATTAAACCTATGATATTTATCATCTCTCCAGTTTCATTACCACCAACAATCTGTCCACCTAAAATTTGACCACCATTTCTATTTACTATCAATTTTACAAACTGTTTTTGAGCATCAGGGATAGTAGCTGGATGACGATTCATTCCACCAAAACTACCAATCACAACATCAATTCCTGCTTCTTGTGCTTCACCTTCTGAGACACCAACAGATGAAAAAGCAATCTCACCAATCATAGTTGAAAAAATTGCGATTGTTCCACTAAAACCTTTTATATATTTCAAACCATAAAGGGAACTTCCTGCAACTCTACCCTCTGCTGATGAAGTTGAAGCCAGCATTACCTTTGATGGAACTTTTGTAAGGAAAGTTCGCCTAGCACTACAATCTCCAACAGCAAAAACATCATGATTCTCTGTACGCATATACTCATCAACCCAGATACCACCATAATGACCAAGTGAAACTCCAACTTTTTGAGCTAATTCAGTATTTGGTTTATATCCTGTTGCTAAAATTACAACATCAGTATCTATAATAACACCACTTTTAAGTTTTACACCATTAACAATATTATCGCCGTTATTATCAATAACTTCAACTACTCTATCATTACCTATAAAAACAACACCCTTACTGACTAAAATCTCTTCAGCCTGAGCTGCTATTTCAGAATCAAAAGAACCTTTTAATATATGTTCACTTCCACCAACTATAGTTACATTTTTACCAGGTGTAGCCAACTCGATAGCCATCTCAACACCAATAAAACCAGTACCGACAACCACAACGGTTTGTTTATCTTCAAGATAATCTTTAGCCTTATCAATTATCTCTTTATTTTTAGCTATTGTAAAAACACCATCTAAAACAAGAGCATGTCTAAGAGAATCATGAACAAAAGGCTTAGAACCTGTTGCAAAGATAAGCTTATCAAAAGAGATTGCACTAGCTGTTGTATATGCAACTTTAGTATTGATATCCAAATCTAATACTTTTGCGACCATAGATGATATACCCATATCAACTCTTGCTCCACAAGGAACTATATTTTTATCTGTACTACCAAGAGTTTCACCAAAAACATATGGAATTGCACATGGAACAAGCTGCTCCTCAAATTCACGGACTACAAGAATCTCCTTATCCGGATAATTCATCTTTGCAGTCACTGCACTAACCCCACCAGCAGGTCCATCACCAATAATTAAAACATCACAATTAACTTTTTCCATATACTCCCCTTTTTTTTTAATTCCAGTCATCATACTTAGAGTTAGTATGCTTGTCTTTTTTATATCGTTTTGCATTCTTACTCTTGTCTAGTTGATTTGAACTATAAATAATTTCATCTTTTATATCTTGAACCTCTTTTTGAGAATCTTTATAAGATGCAATTTTTTTAACTAAATTTTGTAAATCTTTTAACTCACCCTTATATAAATCAATTTCATCTATTCTATTTAAAAGTTTAAGAGCATTTTCTACTTTTTTATTAAAACCTTTTTTGGATAACTCAGGAGTATTCATCAAATAAGAGATAATACTTTTATGAAATCGCTCCAAAGCTCTAATGTATCTAAGTCTATTTGAACTATCTATAACTTTTTGAGAAGCTGCCATTTTTATCCTGTTTAGATTATATTGGTACAATTATACAATTAAATTTTGGAGAAATAATTGAAAAAAATAATTTTCATATATTTATTTTTAATATCATCACTATTTGCTGAATTAAAAAACGAAGCATTATCGCAAGAACTTCTTGATTCTAAAATACCTATAGTAGATATTAGAACACCTACTGAATGGAAACAAACAGGGGTTGTAAAAGGTTCTATTACACTTATGTTCTTTGATGAAAAAGGTGCTTATAATCTAAATAATTTTATAACAGAACTAAATAAAAAAATAGATACAAGCCAACCTTTTGCTCTAATTTGTAGAACAGGAAGTAGAACAAAAATTTTATCTGCTTATTTATCTGGAGAACTCAACTACAAAGTTACAAATATTTTTGGTGGAATAATGTATCCACAAATGAAAAATCCACCTTTTGTGTCGTACAAATAGATGATAACATTTTTAAAATTCTTTTTTTATCTTGTAGTAAGAATGGCAATAACCCTTAGTATATTAGGGGTGTTTATCTTTTTACTCTGGGGTATACTATATCTACTGTTTGTTAAATAGCCTAATTTATTAAATTAATACTATTAGAACTCTTACAATATAAGTGTTTTAGAACTTTTAGTCTTGGATTTATTATTTTAATATTGATTTTAGTTATTAATATTATACTTTCACTATGAATAGAGTATCTAGTAAAATATTTATTATTGCATGTCTCTTAGTAGCGTCTTTCATGAGTGTTACACACCATCACAACGATTTAAAAAAGCATGGAGATTGCACTATTTGTGATCTTTCTGTCAATCTACTCGGTAATGATGTTGTAAACACACATACTTCAATAAAAGTAGAAAACTATTTTATTCGCATAATTAGTTGTGAAATTTTTCTTTACATATTTACATTATACTATATTCCTCTTCCTCGTGCTCCACCATTCTTTTCCTGTTTAAAATAATAAAAAACCATACAAATTTATTTACATAAAGGATAATGAGTGAAAAAAACATACATTGTATATGCTATTTTATTGTTGACATCAATATCTAATGCCCAAATGCTTGATCCAGTTACAGTAACAGCTACGCAAAATCCTGAATTAAAAACAGATGAAGCAGTGCTTCCTGTTGATATCATTAATAAGGATTTCATAGAACAAAAAAACATAACATCACTGCATGAATTATTTAGTCATACAAGTGGAGTTGATGTTATTACAGCAGGACCAGGTTCTGTTATGCCTATAATAAGGGGTCTTTCACATGAACAAGTTTTAATCCTTGTCGATGGAGTGAGACTCTCTGATGAAAGACCAGGAGGCAATCATGTCCTTTCAATTGATCCTGCTCAAATAGATAGAGTAGAGATAGTTAAAGGTCCTGGTTCTGTACTTTATGGTGCCGGAGCTGTTGGTGGTGTTGTTAATTTTATTACTAAAAAAGCATTAAAAGGTAAAACAGAAGAGTTTAAAATTAGTGGAGAAATTGGACTTAGTTATGAAACTAACAATAATACAAAAAAACAAAGAGCACAGATAAATGCTAGTTCCAGCAAATTAAATTTTTATGTAGGAGCTACAAATAAAAAAAGTGATAATATAAAAACACCTGATGAAGATTTAAAGTTTAGTTTTTATGATGGATATACAGTTTGGGGTGGTGGTGATTATAGTTATGGAAACTGGAATACAGAAATAAATCTTTGGCAGACAAAGGCTGATATAGGTATTGCAGCACCAAGAACTTTTTTGAATGACTATTACAAAGATGAAATACATACTATGATAAATGGTAAGGTCAGCTATATAAATAAAGGAGCGTTCTTTGAGGCTTTTAATTTACAATTTGGTTGGCAAGAGCATAACAGACATAGAATCCGTAAACCAGATGCAACAAAATTAGTCGATATAAAAGTAGATAAAGAAACAAAGACTCTTCGTGCTCAGTTTATACTTTTACCTTCTCAAATACATCGTATTACTGCGGGTATTGATATGTTTGATGAAGAATTAACTTCTACAAGAATTATGGATGGTTTTCCACCTGCGGTAGGAAAATTTAATGGTGTTCCAGTAATGGCTCCATCTTCAAGAACGGGAATTGGAGTATTTGCTCAGGATGAAATAGCCATAAATCATAAATTTAATATAACACTGGGAGCAAGGATAGATAGTATCAAAGCCAAAACAGATGGTGCTCCGCCCCCTTACTTTCTAACTTCAGCTCATTCAGATACAGATACTGCTCTAAGTGGAAGCATAGGTGGAATCTACAAATTAAATGAACATACTAAAGTCTATGCAAATCTAGGGCGTGCATTTCGGGCTCCTACTATCATAGAAAGATACTATAGTGGACCTCATGATGGACCAGCCCAAGACCAAGGTAATCCAAATCTTGACCCAGAAGAAAGTGTAAACTTTGATATAGGAATGAGATTTAAAGGGAAAAACTATAGAACATCTATTGGACTTTTTTATAATAAAGTTGATAATATGATTAAAAAAATTCTTACAAATCCATCTGCCCCTATTTCAACACAAATTTATACATATAAAAATATTTCTAAAGCAGAACTTTATGGAGGAGAGTTTGATGGTATATACTACATATCAGATGAGTTTAGTACATTTGGAAGTATGATGTTTACAAAGGGAAATAATGAAACAACAAACCAACCACTTACAGCAATCCCTCCTTTAAAAGCTAAATATGGAATAAATTACGAAAGAGAAATAAATAACTATTATCTCTTACTAGAACTATCTGCAGAATCAGCTATGAAGCAAGATGATACAGGTGAAGGAGAAAAAGAAACACCGGGTTATACAATTGCCAATTTTAGAGTACATGTATCCCATGATAATGGTTTAAGTACCTCTTTAAGTGTAGAAAATATGTTTGACAGAGTAATTTATGATCATCTCTCATATGCTTGGCAAAGTCTAGACTACGCCTCAATAGGAAGAAATATAAAGCTAGATGTTAGTTATAAGTTTTAAATTATTGTAGAGTCTTATTAGACTCTACAATATCATTTATATATTCTGATTAATAATTTTCGTATTTATAAAATTTAATAAAGATTGTGAAATTACTCGGAGCTATTGAGAACCTCAACCCTATTTCTACCATTTTCTTTAGCTTTATAAAGTGCATCATCACATCTTTTAAATAGTGTTTCTATCGTATCTCCATCTACATACTCAGTAACTCCAAAACTTACAGTAATCCCACCTGCAACTTTATGATGAAGTTTTTCTATTTCATCTTTTAATTTCTGAGAAACAATTTTTGCACGATCTGATGAGATTTCTCTAAATAATATAACAAACTCCTCACCACCCCATCTTGCAAAAGCATCAGTTTTTCTAATATTACCATTTACACTTTGTGCCATCATTATTAAAACTTCATCACCAATTAGATGTCCATATTTATCATTAAAATCTTTAAATTTATCAATGTCTAAAATTGCCATAGAAAAACTATGATGAAATCTTTTTACCCGTATAAACTCATCATTCATAATCTCATCAAATTTATTTCGATTATAAACCTTAGTTAAACTATCAATATATGCTTTTTTATTTGTTAGCTCTTGTTTAGCTTGCATTATTGTAATATCAGATAGTGTAACAAGATAACCCTGAACGATATGATTTGTTCTAGTTATATCTATTTTAAATGCTTTTGGATTTAAATGTCTATCTAAAATTGACACTACTCTTTTATCCTCTGGTGTATTAATCAACAAAGAAATTAGACTTTCACCATCTTTAAGCAAACCTTCATGCAAATAACCATCTCTTTTAGCAAAAATACTTATAATACTTTTTTCATTATTTTCATTAAAATCTGCAGTAGTCTTAATATTTAGTAAATTTTTAAATCTACTGTTTGAAAAAACTACCTTTTTAAAATTAGTAATAAATAGAATATTATCAGTAGAATCAAGTATATCATTCAACAACTCATGTTTTTGTTTAATGATATAACTTGTTCTTACCTGCATAACAACAAAATATATGAAGATTAATGAAATTAAAAATGTAATAATCCTTGTTACTAATTTACCTTCTAATGTTAATGGAATAAATAAACTATCTTCATAAGAAACCAACCATGCTATAGATTTATCTTTTAAAT
>JAGGWE010000012.1 GCA_021157665.1 Sulfurimonas sp. | reverse complement strand
TAAGTGCAGTATCATCTTTTACTGCATTCATAGCTTCATTTGATAATTTCTGTGCTAAAACAAATGATTTTTCAACAGATTTATGTTGAGCCATTTTCTCTTTTATCCATAAAATTTCATCTTTATCTAAACTCTTGGCATGTGCATTTACCAATCTTTGTTTGTCAGTGTCATTTAAAACTTCATAAAGATAGATATATGGAAGTGTACATTTACCCTCTACAAAATCATTCATAGCAGGTTTTCCAAGTGTAACAGAATCAGCAGTAATATCTAAAATATCATCAATAATTTGAAAAGAAAGCCCAAGATTTCTTCCATAAACAGCATATTTATCAGCATCTTTAGAAACTAAAAGTGCTGAAGCTTTTGCTGATGCTTCAATAAGTGTAGCAGTTTTAAGATAAAGCATATCAAGATATTTAGACTCATCGTGATTAAACGCCTCTGCCATCTTAACATCCATCATCTCACCCTTAGAGAGTGCAGTAACAGAAGAGGCTATTGCTCTTGCTACATCTTTATTAAAACTAACTAACTCAGTAAAAGCTTTTGAGTAAAGAATATCTCCAAGCATAACAGCAGTTTTACTATCCTCAGTTGCATTTACAGATGCTACACCTCTTCTAGTCTCGGCTTCATCTATAACATCATCATGAAGTAAACTTGCTCCATGAATTAACTCTACAATAGCAGCTAATAATGGTGCTTTTTCATGTTCAGGAGCAATTTTTAAAATCAATTTTGCACGAAGTCTTTTACCACCACTAAGCATCTCAAAAAGACGAGTAACCTCATCATAATCTATCTCTTTTATAAGTCTTGCTATCTCTTTTTCAACTCTTTGCATAAGTTTTCACTTACCTCTCTTCTTTATTTTCATCTAAATCTTCTAAATATACTTGTAAACTTTTATCGGACAAATAAAGCATAAAAGAGGCTTTATTTGTTTCATAATTAAACTCTACAAACTTCATCAATATGTAAGGTGCTTTAGGAAACTTAGAACCTTTTGGTTTCAAGTTAAATCTAAAGCTTTGATTTCTATGTCTTAAATGAAGTACATTCTGGGCAACTATCCTATCGTAAGAACGAAGAACAACTAAACCACCATTTACAAACAATGTCCATCTAAACTTAAATAATTTTTCAATTTTTTCATATTTTACAAGAATTTTCTTGCACTCATCTTTTTCTAACTCTATTGATTTAGTGTATCTATACTCATTTGCACTAAGATTATTAAAAAATATAAGAAGTAAAAAAAACTGAAAAACATATCTCACATTTATTCCTAATATTATATCAAATTTTATTTAACTATCTGTGTACCAACACCCTCAGAGGTAAAAAGTTCCAATAACATCGAGTGTTCAAGTCGTCCATCAATGATATGAGCCTTATGAACGCCACCATCAATAGCTTCTAAACAAGCATCAACTTTTGGCACCATTCCACCATGTATAGTTCCATCAGCTTTCAGTGCTTCAACCTCAGTTTTTGTCAATGTTTCAAGCAACTCTTTATCCTTGTTTAAAACACCAGAAGTATCAGTTAAAAATATAATCTTATTTGCACCAATAGCTTTTGCAACATATGAGGCACACAAGTCTGCATTTATATTAAATCCTGGATGTCCCATCTCCTCACCAGCTGCAATTGGTGCAATAACAGGAATAAACTTTTCATCCATCAATCTAGTAACAACATTAGCTTTTACATTTGTTATATTTCCAGTAAGTCCCCACTTAGCAAAATCTTTTGCCTTAGCAGTAATAAAATGAGCATCTTTTCCACTAATCCCGATAGCCTTTGCTCCATGAGAGTTTAAAAGTGAAACTAAATCTTTGTTTATCTCTCCACTTAAAATCATCTCTGCTATACGCATAACCTCTTTGGTTGTAACTCTTTGTCCATCTATAAACTTTGTTTCAATATTCAAGGCACTAAGCATATCTGTAATCTTAGTTCCACCACCATGAACAATAACAGGACGAATACCAACAAGATACATAAGTAAAATATCTTCAGCAAATTTTTCTTTTAACTGAGGCGATGTTTGAGCTGAACCACCATACTTTATAACTACTATCTCTTTGTTAAACTCTTTGATAAATGGTAAGGCATCAAGGAGGGTTTTTACTGTTTCTATCTTTTTTTGCACTATCTATTTCCTAATATAATTATCTATAATCTTAAATACTTTTTCATCAACTTCCACATGTAAATCTAAAAGAGACAGAGGAAGTCCAAAAGATTGCACTTTTACAAAATCTTTATAAGTTACTAAAAGTGAATCTGAGCCATCTTTGAGAAGTATTTTTTCCAACTCATCTTTTGTAAATGAGTGATGATCTTCAAAATAGTTCTTTGCAACAACACTAGGTAAAAACTCATCTAACCTTTGTGGTCTTGCTATGGCTGTAACGAGTGACATTTTAGCATATTTGTCTTTAAGCTCAACAACTCTTTTAAAATCTACTCCATCTTTTAGTATATAAGCCTCTTTATCAGCCCAAAGTTTTTCCCTAAAAGCCCCAGATGGTAAACAGTTTTGATTTTTTATATCAACATCTATGAGAATATCTAACTTTTTTATATCATGTTTTGAGTAGGCATCATCTAAAAAGATTATTTTTGCACCCATCTCTTTAGCTTTTAGTATCCCTAACTTTCTATCTTCACTAACTATCACTATGGCATGTGCCAACTTATGAGCATAAATCATAGCCTCATCACCACTAACAGCCACATCGCATAAAATCTCTTTAGTATCTTTTACAACTACCAAGCCTTTACTTTGCCTACCATAACCACGAAGAACTATCGCAACATTTTCATAGTTTAAAGCTAAAGCACTCGTAAGTGGAGTTTTACCACTACCACCAACACTTAAGTTACCAATACTTATAATGTTTACTCCAAAATCCTCTGGAGTTTGATTTTTAAAACGAAGCCACATGCCAAGACAGTAAATCCAAGAGATTGGCAAAAGTAAAATAGAGAGGAGTTTCTGAATAAAATTTGGATTGTAGAAATACTCTTCAATCCAAAATACTAAAGATTTTTTCAAACTTTTTTAAACCCGTGTAGAAGCTATTTTTTT
>JAGGWE010000177.1 GCA_021157665.1 Sulfurimonas sp. | reverse complement strand
GGCGAAGGCAAGCCATCGCATCCGAAGCAAATTAAAAAACTCAACTAACAACAATGGAACCGAGGGCTTGTCCTCGGCTGAACGATAAAATAAAGTTTAAAAAACAAGGGCGAAGGCAAGCCATCGCATCCGAAGTAAATTAAAAAACTCAACTAACAACAATGGAACCGAGGGCTTGCCCTCGGCTGAAAAACAAAGTAAAAAACTATTTAACTTTACATTCACTAACAGTTAAATTATCTCTATTTTTCTCAACAGTTTTTTTACCGATACCTTTTACTTTAGAAAGTTCATCAATAATTTTAAAACAATTATCTTGTCTATAACTAATAATAGCATCAGCCTTTTTAGCACCAATTCCAGATAAAGTAATTAACTCTTTTTTCTCAGCCGTATTAATATCAACAGCAGCAAATATAAAAGTAACACACAGTAAAATCATAGTTAAAATTTTCATTTCAACTCCTTATTTTTAAGTTACGAATATTTTACAACAAAATATAGTTATTTTTCAATTTAATGACAAATTGACATATTTTTGAGTTAATTTAGCTGATGATTAAACTCAGGAACTATCTCTTTTAGCTTTTCAAGTCTATCTCCACATGCCAATAGTTCTGTTATGTCAGCATTTAATTTATCTATATCGTAAAAAGTTGGAGTGGCAACGGTAATCGATTCATAATCTGTTTTAGCGTCACTATCATTTATAAGTAATTCTTCATAAAGCTTTTCACCAGGGCGAAGTCCAGTAAACTCAATACCAATATTTTCTTTACCGCTTAACTCTATCATCTTTTTAGCAAGATCAACAATTTTAATTGGTTCACCCATATCTAATATAAAAATCTCTCCACCAGTACCTATGGCTCCTGCTTGAAGAACAAGTTCACATGCCTCTGGAATTAACATAAAGTACCTTGTAATATCTGGATGAGTAACTGTGATATTTTGATTATTCTCTATTTGTGATTTAAACTTAGGAATTACACTTCCACTACTACCAAGAACATTTCCAAATCTAACAGCTACTATATCAGTACCTTTACCATTTGAATTCTGGGCATAAAGTTCACAGATTCGCTTTGTTGTTCCCATAACATTTGTTGGGCGAACTGCTTTATCTGTAGATATCATTATAAATTTTTTAACATTATATTTTATAGAAGTATCTATAATATTTTTTGTACCCAAGACATTATTTAAAATACCTTCATAAATATTTGCTTCAACAAGAGGAACATGTTTATAAGCAGCTGCATGAATTACAATATCTGGCATGTGGATTTTAAAAGTATTATCAATATCTTCTAAATTTATGACACTTTGCATAACTGGAACAACTTCAATCTTTTTTAACTCTTCTACAATAGAATATAAATTAAACTCACTATGATCTAAAAGTATAAGTTTTTTGGCACCAAATTTTTCACATTGCCTACATATTTCACTACCGATACTTCCACCTGCACCAGTTATTAATATAGTCTTATCTTTTATAAAAGTAAGCACCTTGCTTTTATCTAAATCCTTAGGGTATCGTGCTAATAAATCCTCCACAGAAATATTTTTTAACTGCTTTGTAAAATCTTTATTTTCCAAAATCTCATCTAATGATGGTAAAATTTGTATAGAGTGAAAATACATAGACAATCGTTCATATATATCTCGAATTCTTTCTTGCGAAGCTGATGGCATCGCGATAACAAGTAAATCAAATTTAGCTTTTCCTATCTTATCTTTTAATTTTTCTTTTGAGAGGACTCTGATTGCATCTATTGAACGGTTTTGAATTATTTTATCATCATCAACAAAATATTTTACTCTGTACTCTGTATTTGAAAATTCTGATTCAAGTTTTATACCAGCCTTTCCCGCACCATAAATAACTACTGATTTAGTTTTAGAAATATTACTTCTATTAATAATATAATGGTAAAAATACATAGTAAAATTTATAACAAACAGATAAAAGAAGAGTTCAGACATTAAAAATGAAAACCTAAGCTCACCGTAAAATATAGGAAGATAAACTAAAAATGCAGAGATGTAAACTACACTTTTCATAATAAATGTTTTTTGAGAAGCCTTAGACCAAGAGAGAGAGTAGTCCTTAAAAATAAAAACTGATGCAATCATACGAATAACAATAACACTAACTACTACTTTCATATCAAAGGGTAAATGAAATATAAAAAATGTCCACCAAAAGGTAGTAAATGTAAGTATGATAATTACTAAAAAGTTTAATATTCGTTTATCTACATAAAACATTAAAAAGCCCTCTTTTTATCTATTGATTTTATTATAATATAAAATATTATTAACGACACAATAAATACAATAAAAAGATTTGAAATAAAATAAATAAGCCCAAATAATCCAATATTAATTAAAATAGAAAACTTAACTACTTTGTCATGACTCCAACCGACTTGAGTAAGTCTTTGATACAGATGCTTTTTATGTGCTTGAGATAATTTTTCACCATTTAGATACCTTTTAAAAAGTGTATATGTCGCATCAAACCAAAATACTCCAAAAAGTATTATCCAAATCCAAAAATTTGACGGCTCTTGATTTGCATAATATATCGTAAATATTGCAACATTATAACCAAGTAAAGTACTTCCAACATCTCCCATAAATATCTTAGCTTTATGCCAGTTCCATACTAAAAAACCTAAAACTGAAACAACTAAAACTAAAAAATGACCTCCACCAAAAAGTAAAAATCCAGCAACTCCTAAAAAAACAGCTTCACTTCCAGCATATCCATCTATACCATCTAAAAAATTATAAAGATTTATAAACCAGATTATCATAAAAAAAGCAAAAATATTTGTAAAAATTTGATTTGAAATAGAAAATAAACCAAAATCAAAACTCTCAAATCCACCTAAAAAATATAAGCCTAAAAAAGCAACCAAAGCTTGGACAAAAAGCCGTAACTTAGCACTTAACTCAAACAAATCATCAAAGTAAGAAACAACAGAAATAATAACACCAACCATAAGAGCAAAATATAAAGAACTATCCATATCATTTATATAAAATAGATACGATAATCCAACAAACCAAGTAATAGCAATAGCAATCCCACCACCATGAGGTGTTGGAGTAGTATGTGAACTTCTGTCTGTTACTTCAGCTACTAATGATTTTTTTATTGCGTAGTTTTTTATGAGGTATGTAAGTGTGAAAGAGAGTATAAATAATAAAATATAAATCATTATATTTTATCTAATTCTACACGAATTGAATTCTCTTTGTCTTTTAAAGCCTCATCAACCTCTTTTCGTAAATAATAATCATCTACAATATTCATCATCTTTTCATAAAGTGCTGATGGTACTAAATATGCACTGGTTACATTATGATTTAAAATCGCTACTGCCTCATCTCCAGCTTCTTTAAGTAATCCAGTAGGTGACTTTTTAAGTTCTGTTATACTTGCTGTATAATTTGCCAAGATAGGTTGCATGATAAAATCCTTTTTTAAGTATCGAATATTATACTTTTTTTAGTATCTTTTGTCAATATAAAAATGAATCAATGCACGGCTGATTCATACAGAATATGGATGCGATGGCTTGCCTTCGCTTTGTGCTTTTATTCTGTATATCTCTGCCGAAGGCAAGCCATCGGTTCCTATATAAGTATTTGTATGAATCAGCCGTGAGAATCAATGATTTATCTTCGCCAAGAATTAAATATATCACAAAGTTATCTCATCGAAAAGTTCTTTAACTTTTGTTAATTCAGCATTAGTTAAATATCCGAGTTTTTCTATAAATCTATCATTATCTATTGCTCTAATTTGAGTTATTACTATGTCAGAATCTTCTTTTAATTTATCTCTACTTTTTATCCTATATCTAATAGGTTGGGCATCATCAACAAGTGAAGTACTCAAAGGGATAATGATAGTTGTAGGGTATTCACTATAGTTTAATTCATCATTTTGATAGATAACTACTGGTCTAATCTTACCCATCTCATTATTTTTCTTAATTGGATTTAAGTTTACCAACCAAATTTCACCTCTAGATACCATCATTTAAAGTACCTTCAAAATCCTTTGCTTCTTCTTTATCTATATCTTTTGTTTTTTCAACTGCATTAAGAATTCTTGATCTTTGTTTTTTTTCTATATTTTGCGCATAAAAACTAATAGCTTCGCGTATCACATCACTTTTCTTTTTATGTAATACATTTGTCAACTTATTTAGTGTATTTTCCAAATTAGAATCAAGTCTTATAGTTGCTGTCATAACTGCCCTTTGTATTTTGTAATACAGTATTATATCATACTATCTTTTCAACATCAACCTAACCCCATCCTCCACACCAAAAGGAAGCGATGGCTTGCCTTCGCCCTTGTTTTTTAAACTTTATTTTATCGTTCAGCCGAGGACAAGCCCTCGGTTCCATTATTGATCTAAGGAATTTGTTGTTAGTTGAGTTTTTTAATTTACTTCGGATGCGATGGCTTGCCTTCGCCAAAAAGTCTTTCCACACTAAAAGGAAGCGATGGCTTGCCTTCGCCAAAAAGTCTTTCCATACTAACGGAGTTATCAACCTCTAAACTCTCAAAAAAAGGCACCTTGATAAGATAAACTTTTTTATTAAGATTTTTAACTATCTCTATGGTTTCATATGAAAACTACTCCATCATTCAAAATTAAACATTTTTTTCTATAAATTCTTTTGTAGAATATATTGCAATACCACAATCATAAAATTTATTATCATTTGTTATTAACATTTCACATCTATTTTCTTTTGCACACAAACATTGAAGAGTATCTTCTAAATCTAAATCTTTTTCTAGAGATAGCTTAACAGCTCCCTCAAGTACACTTTTGCCAAATATCAAAACAGTCCAATCAATAAAAACTACATCTTCCAAAAATCCTAAAGTTGTTTTTTTACCTTTTAAAATATAATATAAAGCAGTTATCATATCTTCACTAATAGATATAATATAATCTTCTAAAACTAAATATTCTAATAACTTTAATGATAATAAATGATTATCTCTAGTTGAGTCAATTATATCAGCTACAATATTTGTATCTAGAAATACTTTTTTATTCTCCATATTTTTCCAATGCTACTTTTTCTTTAATTTGACTTGATGTCAAATTATTAAATCTTTCATGCACTCTTCCCTTGCCAGCATACTTCATAATTCTATCAAGTTTTACTTGATGCTCTTTAGATATCTTATCTTCTAAAAAACTTTTAAATTCATCTGCATATTTAGGAGATACAAACAGCCCCTTATACTCATGTGTTTTTTTATCTTCAACATCAACATAATCATAACCATCAAGTATATTTAAGTTTCGAGCTAGTTCTCTCATACCTACTAGTATTGTCATTTTATATCCTTTGTTGTCTTTTGTTTTATTATACTATTATAAATATATGTAGTCAATATCTTATATTTAATTTATGGTTTCATCATATAGGGGTCTGACCCTACTATTCTTATATTCTATATTTATCTAAATCTTCTAAAAATTCTTTCAAAGTTGATACTTACACCACAAGTTGTATTTTTAAACTCATAGACCTCTTTACCAAAGTCTCCTTGTTTATCATACTTTTTTCCATCTAGTTTATAAACTTTAGCGATAAGGTCATTAGGATAAACAATAATGTAGTATTTTACTTTTTCAGCTTCATACATATCAAACTTATGCGTTTCATCTCTTTTAGCGGTGGATTTACTAATAATCTCCACTATTATCTCTGGTGCTTTTGTCAAATAAGTATCATTTGTTTCATCGCAAGTAAGAACAATATCGGGTCTTAGAATAGTATCATCACTAATTTTATAATCTACTTCACCCAATACTTCACATTTAGGACAATCGTTCAGTTGATTATTGAGTTCTGTAATTATAAAACTCGCCAAACTCTGATGTTTTCGCATAGGAACAGGACACATCGAAACAGCAATGCCATCAAACAACTCCCAATCACCTTTCCACAATTTATAGTCATCGTATGTATAATGAATATCTTCTAATTTTAATGCACCCATATTATCCTACTTTTATTTCTGATATCTTTTAAACAATAGTATAACTATTTTTAGTTAAAAGTAAAGCTCTGACCCTGCTCTTCATTATAGGTTTAAACAAAGTTTGATATGGCTACACTTATTCACACAAAGAATATCAACCTTTTATCATCAACCTTATCCCATCTTCCACACTAAAAGGAAGCGATGGCTTGCCTTCGCCAAAAAGTCTTTCCACACTAAAAGGAAGTGATGGCTTGCCTTCGCCAAAAAGTCTTTCCACACTATAAGGAAGCGATGGCTTGCCTTCGCCAAAAAGTCTTTCCATACTAACGGAATTATCAACCTCTAAACTCTCATAAAGTCGCTTATGAAAAGATGGCTTAACTAACTTCAACAAACTCTCAAAAAAAGGCACCTTGATAAGATATACTTTTTTATTAAGTCCATTAGCAATAAGTTCTATAAGTTTTGTAGTACTTAATGGCTCATCATCCGAAGCCAAAAATATACCTGCTTTTTCTTGAATAATAATTTCGTCTATCAAATAACAAAGATTACCTACATACACCATACTTCTTTTATTTTCAATATCAGCGAATGGTAAAACAGGAACTTTATCTACTAAGTTTATCAAGCTTTTTATATTTGCTTTTACACCATACCCATAAACAATAGGAGTTCTAATAATTGAAATTTTAAAACTATCATCTTCAAGTTTTTGAAGTTCTATCTCTGCTTTTAATTTACTTTTACCATACTCATCTTGAGGATTACAACTACTATCTTCTCTATAAGCTGTATTAGTCTCTTCCCCATAAACCTTTACAGTACTCATAAAGATAAAGTGCTTCACTCCATTTCCTTTAGCTTTATTTGCTAAATTTAAAGTTTGAGTTACATTTACTTTTTCATACTCTTCTTCGGTTGCACCACCCATTTGATGAACTAATGCCGAAAGATGGATAACAGTATCAATATTTAATAAATCTAAGTCTTTAAAATTATCATTTAAAAAAGAGAAAGTATTTATATTATATTTATCTTTATAGTTATTTTTAAAATAACTTCCTACAAATCCATTTGAACCTGTTAATAATATATTC
>JAGGWE010000168.1 GCA_021157665.1 Sulfurimonas sp. | reverse complement strand
GCATGTGGGATTACATCGTTTGGAGCAATTAGTTCACATGGAATGGATTTAGAATCTTGTGAAAAGGCTAAACAAAATGTTGTTTATTTTAACGAACTTATAGGCTCACAAGCAGTTATGGCTGACACTCTTTTTGGAGATTTTCTTTCTCGTTTAGATGCTTCAAAAAGTGTAAAAAGAGATGGTTTTTATCCTGGGGTAGCAATACATTCGCCCTATTCTGTTCATCCAGTTTTAATCAAAAAAGCACTTGAAATTGTTAAAAATGAGAACCTAAAACTTACTGCCCATTTTATGGAAAGTGAAGCTGAGAGAGATTGGTTAGATAAAAGTAATGGTGATTTTAAAGAGTTCTTTGAAAATCTTTTAAAACAAAAAACTGCTGTTAGTGATTCTACTGAATTTTTAGAACATTTTAATGGTTTTGAAACACTGTTTACACATGCCACAAAAGCAAATAATGATGAGCTTAACTCAATCGCAAAAAATAAACAAACTATCATCCATTGCCCTATATCAAACAGACTTCTTGGAAATGGAACCTTAGATATTAAGACTCTTGAAGAAAAAAATATCAGATGGATCCTTGCAACTGATGGACTTAGTTCAAACTATAAACTTGACCTTTTTGAAGAGATGAAAATCGCACTTTTTATGCATTCGCACATGCCATTACTTGAATTAGCTAAAAAACTTCTTCGTGGTGTCACAAAAGATGCAGCTGAAGCACTTGGTTTAAATACAGGAGTAATTGCTGAGGGTAAAAATGCTGATATGCTTATACTAGACTTAGATGCCCAACCAACTGAAGAGTTAGCCATCCATTTAATACTTCATAGATATAATATCTCTAAAGTTTATATAAATGGAAAACTAGAAAAGGAAGATTAATGAGTTTTATTAAAAAACTATTTTTACCAATTACAATCCCGATGAAATTTATTCAAGAGCATTTCAAGGCTATGATATTTTTACTTATATTGTTTCTTATTTTTGCTCCAACTAGCGAAGATGATTTAAGATCAAACAATCTTCAAAGTATAAGTTTAGTTGGTCCAATAATGGAAGTTTCTGAAGTTTTAACACAGATTGAAGATGCTCGCAAAAACAATAGGATAAAGGGAGTTTTACTTGTTGTCAATTCCCCTGGTGGAGCAGTTGCACCATCTGTTGAAGTTGCATACGCTATTAAAAGATTAAGAGAGAAAAAACCTGTTGTTGCTTATGCACAAGGAGTAATGGCAAGTGGTAGCTACTATGCTAGCATCTGGGCAAATAAAATTATCGCAAATCCAGGTGCAATGGTAGGTAGTATTGGTGTAGTTATGCAAGGTGCAAATCTTAGTGAACTTATGTCTAAAATAGGAATAGCAACACAAAGTGTTCAAGCTGGTAAATACAAAAAAGTTGGAACTCCAGATAGAAAATGGAAAGATTTTGAAGTAAATGAGTTAAACAAAGTTATATACGGGACTTACGATATGTTTACAAAAGATGTTGCAGATGCTCGTAACCTTGACTTTAAAAAGAGAGATATTTATGCAAATGCTCATATATTTACAGCTTCTCAAGCTAAAGAGGTTGGGCTTGTTGATGATATTGGTGTGATATATAATGCGAAAGAGAAACTTGTTAAGTTAAGTGGTGTTTCCTCACCTATTTGGAATAAAGAAGATAAGTTTGATAAATTGATGAAAAAATTATCAGCTTCTACTGCTGTTACTCTTCACACTTATTTTCCATCTTTAATACTAAAATAAAAGAGGTTTTAAACCTCTTCTACTCTAACAACTTTATCTAAATTTTCAAAAATTCTTTTTACTCTATCTTGCCATAAAACACCAAACTCTTTTAATTCATCCGGAGTTGATACACCTTGCATAATTTTTTGCATTAAAGGTTGCATATCTGGATTTGGCATTACTGCTGATGGGTTATAAAATATATCTACACTTTTAGAATTATCTACTCTTGTAAATCTTGCTGATGAGTCAATATTTGAGTTAAAATCCATTAAAGAGTGTCTGGCAAATGTTCCATTTAAACCTTTAAATCCACTTTTATCCGTTGCTCCTGTAATTTGAGAAATAACATTCCCTATAACTCCAGCAACACCATCTTCTAAATCATCATGAAACTCAACTTTAATATTTCCACGAACTGCCAATTCATTTGGATATAAAGCTTTTAAACCCTCTAATGCAATTATATAAGCACCAGCAACTGTTGGACAACTATGCCCTGCTGATTTTACAACATCCATATAATTAAATTCATACTGACCATTTTCAAAAGTACCTAAAACATTTGAAAGTGGATCTACTACTTTTATTTTTTCTACTTCATCGTAAAATTTTGGATAACTCATCTTTTTTCCTTTTTTGTGACTTTTGCACTAATATAAATCTCATCACTTTGAACTTCAAAACTATCATTTATATTTAATTCTGAAATATCTATAACTTTTTTATTTTTTGATATTTGTGCAAATCCTCGTTTTGTTTTTAATTTTGGATTATTAGATTCTAACATTTTATTTAAATTATTCAATTGACTTTGCTTATAATTTAAGATTGAATCTATGGCATGTGGAAATCTTGCACTAATATTTTGTAAATCGTTTGAATAACTTTGCATTTTAAAAGAGATATTTTGAAAAAACTGTTCTTTTAATTGTGCAACTTCTCTTGTTTTTTGAATTAACTGTTTCTCAATAGAGTGTTGAGAATATGATTTAGACAAATGTTCTAACTCTTGAGTTTTATTATATACTTTTTGTGAGACAACCTGTGTAAATTGAGTTGATAATCCATCAAGATATTGGTATAACTCATTTGTATCTGGCAAACAAACTTGCATCGCTATACTTGGAGTTGCAGCCCTAATATCAGCTACAAAATCACTTATAACCCAATCTATCTCATGCCCAACTGCCGATACTATCGGGGTATTAGCCTTAAAAATAGCATCTGCAACTATCTCTTCGTTAAAAGCCCATAAATCTTCCATACTTCCACCACCACGACCAGTGATAATAATATCATAATCTTTTTTATCAGCGATATTTATGGCATGTGCGATTGAAGATGAAGCTTTTTCACCTTGGACTAAAACATCATAAATATCTATCTCTAAGGCTCTATAACGAGAATTTGCCACTCTTAGCATATCTTGAAGTGCTGCCCCAGTTCCTGATGTTACTAAAGCAATTTTACTTGGAAATTTTGGAAGTTGTTTTTTTATACTTTGCTCAAAGTAGCCTTTTTGAGACAGCTTCTCTTTTAACTGCTCGAAAGCTAAAGCCAAAGCACCCTGTCCTGATGGTTGGATAGAAAAGCAGTTTATTTGATACTCTCCACGAGGTTTATAAAGAGTAATAGCACCATCAAGAATAACTTTCATCCCCTCTTGAAGTTGAAACTTTAATTTTAAAGCATTACCTCTAAACATCACTGCTTTTAAAGTTGAAGATGAATCTTTTAATGTAAAATAGATATGCCCTGAATTATGAAAAGTTATACGAGAAAGTTCACCCTCAACTAAAACACGAGAAAAACTAGTCTCAAGTAAACCTTTAATCTGTTCATTTAATGCTGATACGCTAAGTGTGTGCATAATATTTTCTCCAAATAGTATCAATAATAATTGCACTAATGTGATACTTAATAGAAAAAAATTATATAAATAAGTATTTATGTGATTGTTTATTTAAGTGTATGGCTCCGGATGCTGGATTCGAACCAGCGACCAAGTGATTAACAGTCACCTACTCTACCGCTGAGCTAATCCGGAATGTTTAAGAGCCGAAATTATACTTTATGAAGTAATAAAAGTCAAGAGTTTTTTACTACTTTTTTAGTTTTCTTTTTTCATTGGCATGTGGGATTAAAAATTCTAAATTTCCTACTGCTTTTTTTACTACTTTTTGGCTATCTATTAAGTTATTTAGTCTTGCCATGCTATCTGTATCAAAAAGTAAATTTATATCATCCATTGTTAATGGTCTTTTATCTAAAGTATTTAATATCTCTTCATCACTATAGTATGCGTTATTTGGCTCAGCATGTACTCGTGAGGCTATATGAATAGGTAATGAACTATCAAAGATTAAAGAGACTTCGTGAAGCTCTTTATAACTTATTCCGACTACTGGATATGCAGGAGGTCTATCTATCGTTCCTAAATCTATTCTCTCACAATTTATATCTAGTAAAACATTATTTAACTTTTCTACCTCTTGTTTTGTATCATTTAAACCATGCACAAAAAGTATCTCTATAAATAGTTTACCTTTATAAATTTTACTAAACTCTTTTACTCTATTTACAACATCATCTATATTTATGTTGGCATGTGGTCTGTCTATCTTTTTAAATACATCATTACTTATAGCATCAAGTGATAGTTTTACTTGGTCTAGTTTTAATAATGCATTAAACACTTTTTCTTCTATCAAAGTAGCACTATTTGTTAAAATAAGAGTCTGGGTAGTATTTTTTATTTTATCTATCTCATCTATAAGTTCTGAAAGATATGGATAAAGAGTAGGCTCACCATTTGCAGTTAAAGTTATTACATCTATATTTTGACTTAGATGCTGTTTCAACTCATTAATGATTGTTGAAACTTCAAGTACCTCTGATTGTGAATCTACTGTTGCCATTGGAGCAAGTTCACAGTAAAGACAATCAAAATTACATTGTTTGGTATGTGGAGATAAGTCTATACCCAAACTCATACCAAAACGGCGTGAGTTTATAGGACCAAATATTATATTATTTTTTTCCACTAACTCTTTGACACTCTCTTACAAAATGGATAGCATTTTCAACTGGAACATCAGGAAGAATTCCGTGACCAAGATTAAAGATATGTCTTTTACCACCCATTGTTTTTTGGATAGCCTCTACACATTTAGTCGTTTCTTCTTTTGAGTAAAGACGACATGGTTCCATATTTCCTTGAAGAACATATTTATCTCCAAGTTTTTCTTTTGCTAATGACATAGGAGTGCCCCAATCAACACCAAATACATCAAAGTTTCCATAAACTTTATCTAAAAATGCTGGGACACCTTTAGGAAACATAATAACTGGAATATGAGGATATTTCTCTTTTAAATACTCTGCAATTTCCACCATGTAAGACCAAGAAAACTCATCATATTTACCCGGTTCAATAGCAGATGCCCATGAATCAAAAATTTGAACAACATCTATTCCAGCTTGAATCTGTTTTTCCATATAAAGCTTAACAACTTCTGTCACTTTTCTTAAAATACTGTGAAGAAGTTTAGGGTTTGAGTACATCATTTTTTTACAAATATTGTAAGTTTTTGTACCCTGCCCCTCTATCATATAAGTAGCAAGTGTCCAAGGAGCACCAGTAAAACCGATAAGTGCTATCTCATCACCTCTTTCATCTAACTGCTTACGAAGAAGTTTAATAGTATCAAAAACATAAGTAAGTTTAGAAGCAGCCTCATCACCACCAATAAGTCTATCAATATCTTCTTGGCATGTGATAGGATCACTAAACTTAGGACCTTCACCTTTTACAAATGATAAATCCATTCCCATTTCATCAGGAATAACAAGAATATCAGAAAATAAAATTGCAGCATCAACTCCAACAATATCTAAAGGCTGAAGAGTTACTTCAGCTGCTTTTTCAGGGTTATGGCAAAGGTTTAAAAAGTTACCAGCCTCAGCTCTAACTGCCATATATTCTGGAAGGTATCTTCCAGCTTGTCTCATCATCCAAACTGGAGTGTATGGAGTCTCTTTACCTAAACACGCATCTACAAAAATCTTACTCATTATTTTTTTCCTACCTTACCTAAAAAATATAATCCTACTGAAACAGCAGTGATTGAAATTGCAAAATAAAGCATATCTAATGCTCCATTATACTCTGTATGTCCAACTTTTTGAAAAAATGAAACAACTAAAACCATTACAATTACTTTAGAAATCTTATCTTTTAACTGATCTAGTGAATGAATTGCTAAGATTTTATTATCTGTACCCTCTTCATCTTTTGCTGCATCTATATCAGATATGAAAAGTTCATATAAACCAAAAGAAAATAATAACATAACAACACCAATAAGATATAAATCTACTGCTCCAATTATTCCACCAACAACATCTTCATGAAAGTTTTCTGGATGAGCATGTGTTATATATGTATTTAAAACAAATTTTGCTGTTTCATATATATCGAAAGAAGCAACAACAAACAGCACAACTGCTCCAATTAAACCAAATATTACAGCAAGTATAACCATAAACCTTGATGCCCATAATGAGCTTTCAAAAGTTTTTTCTAACATCTATTTTCCACCTTCCATCTCTACCCATTTTTGAGCAATACGAACAGCATTTGTAGCAGCTCCAACTCTAAGGTTATCAGCTACAACAAACATATGAATCATATTTTTAACATAAGTATCGTTTCTAATACGGCCAATAAAAGTTTCATTCATATCTACACAAGTTGCTGGCATAGGGTATAAAGATTCATCTGTATTATCTAAAATAACAATATTTGGTGCTTTTGCTAACACCTCTCTTACCTCATTTGCATCTACATCACAGCCAAAAGTAAGCGTAAGTGCTTCTGCATGACCACGAAGAGTTGGAACACGAACACAAGTTGCACTTAAAGGAATATCTTTATGCATAATTTTACTTGTTTCATTTACCATTTTCATCTCCTCTTTTGTATATCCATTTTCCGTGAAAACATCTATTTGAGGGATTACATTTAGAGCGATTTGATGTGGAAAAGCCTTATGCTCTGCCTCATCTAGTTTAAATGCAAAAAAGTCTTGCATCTGAGATACTAACTCTTCCATAGCAGTTTTACCACCACCACTTGTTGCCTGATATGTACTTACATCAACTCTTTTTATATCATAAGCCTCATCAAGAGGTTTAAGTGCTTGAACCATTTGAATAGTTGAACAGTTTGGATTAGCTATTACCCCTGTATCTTTCCACTTTGCAATATCGTCAGGATTTACTTCAGGAACAACTAAAGGTACATTTTCATCCATTCTAAAGTGTGAAGTATTGTCAATTACTACGGCCCCTGCTTTTACAGCATCAGGAGCAAATTCAGCACTAACACTTCCACCAGCAGAAAAAAGAGCTATCTCTATCTCCTCTTCTTTAAATATATCATTTGTTAACTCTTGTATAGCTATACTTTTCCCGTTGAAATCTACAGTTTTTCCAAGGCTTCTTGCACTAGCAAGTGGAACTAACTTATTTAATGGAAAATCTATCTCTTGTAAAATTGTTAAAATCTCTTCACCAACAGCACCATTTGCACCGACAACTGCTACATTATATTTCTTCATTTTCATCCTTAATTAAATCTATTTTGTAAAAAAAGTTCATCTGCTGAAATTTCTGAACCTTCACTTAAAATCACTGCTCTTTCAACAACAGAAATTAACTCTCTTATATTTCCAGGCCAAGAATATTCTAAAAGTTGTTTTTTGGCATCTTCACTAAAAGTTTTTAATTCAAACTCATACTTTTTACAGTTTATCTCACACATCGCCTCTGCAATCTGTAAAATCTCATCTTTTCTTTCACAAAGAGGTGGAATATGAAGAGGAATTGTATTTAAACGATAATACAAATCTTCTCTAAATTCACCAGCTTTTATTTTATCTGCTAAATTTGCATTTGTAGCAGACACTACTCTAATATCAATCTTTGTAACCTTTGATGAACCAAGTCTTCTTACCTCTTTTTCTTGCAAAGCACGAAGAAGTTTTGCCTGAACACCATAAGGCATCTCACCAATCTCATCTAAAAATAGTGTTCCACCATTTGCCAACTCAAACTGTCCAACCTTAGCTTCAACTGCATCGGTAAAAGCACCCTTTTCAAAACCGAAAAGTTCACTCTCTATCAAGTTCTCAGGAATAGCTGCCATATTTATAGCTACAAAAGCCTTTTTAGCTCTTGGCGAAGTTTTATGTATATGAGTTGCAAAAACCTCTTTACCCACACCACTTTGACCTAAAAGTAAAATACTTGCATCAGTTTTAGCAGCTTTATTTGCAATATTTAAAACAGATTCTAAAACTTTTGATGAACCTAGAAAATCATTTGTTTGCTTCTTAGTAGATTTTTTTACTGCTTTTTTCTTTACCTCTTGAACTTCACTCTCTCTTTTAATTGCTGAAACTAAAGTATCTACATCAAAAGGTTTAAGTAAAAAATCTTTCACACCAAGATGTATCGATTCTATCGCTCTTTGAAGAGTTGCATTTCCCGTCATAATGATAACTTCAAATTTTCCATTTAAAGTTTTTACAAACTCTATACCATCCATCCCTGGCATATTTATATCTGTAATTACTAAATCATATGAATCATCTAAAGATTTTAAAGCATCTTTAGCATTTTTAAATGTTTTGATTTCAAACTCTTTGTAATCACTCATAGCGATTTCAAGAGATTTTCTCATATTTATATCATCTTCAACGATTGCAATTTTCACTAAATAGCCCTTATTTTAAAGAGGTGATTTTAGCGAAATTTTCATTAAAATCGACTTTGAAACATCTTGTTTTTAAGGTAAGTATCGTAGTAGAGGAATTTTGAGCATTTAAAGTAAACTCTTTATGTTCAATATGTAAACCAAGCTTTTGTATAAAATTTATAAATTCTATAGAATTTTCATCTATAATACCAGCTAAATCATTAGCACCATTATATGATAATTCTATAAAACCTATTGGTTTACCAATACAACTTTTCATGGCATGTGCGATTTGGAGAGATTCATTATATAAAACAGCATCTTTAACTACATAACGATAGGAGATAAGATACTCACTTGCGTTTAAAACAAGTGAGTTAAAAAGTATTACTGAGCAAATTGCGAGTGAGCGATAGTTATTTCCATCTCTACTTCGCATAATCCCTCTTTAAAAGTTGTTTCCACTACATTTGCATTTCTAATCATAGCATTTACTGATGTACGAACTGTTGATCTTTTTACCATCATATTTTTGATAACATCTTGACCATCAACACGAACGCCTTTTACTTTCTCAGCAACCAATCTATACGCATCTGCCACAGCTGCTCTTTTAGCCAAGGCATATGCTTGTGCTGGAGATAATGTATTCATAGGTGCTACACCTTGACCAATAACACTTATTAATATAGATTGATTTTTTCCTAAAACTCTCTCTTGTTTCTGCGCTTTTTGAACAACATCACCAAGTTGAGTTTCTAGTATTTTAATTTTACCTTCTAACTCATTAATCTCTATGGTTTGATCAGGAGGACATACTACAGTAACTTTTGTCTCACTAGCTACTGGCTCAACAACCTGTGTAGTTTCAGCCATAATACTAGAAGCACTAAGAAGAGCTACTAAAAGTAACGAGTATTTCATATTTAATCCTTATAGTTAAAATACATCTATTGAATCTTAACTTATTTAATATTTAAATTTAAAAAGCAAAAATTATTCCAACTCTAATGTAGCTGGATTACTTTGCTCCTCATCTTCTTCAGGCTTTTCCTCTTTAGGACATCTTGAGATACTAGCTACCTCATCACCTTTTACGATATAAACACCAGAAGTATTTCTACTTGATTTAGAGATTGTATGCATATCAACTCTAATCATTTTTCCAGCCTTAGTTAATGCCATCATATCCATAGTTTCATCTACCATTAGACAACCTACAATATTTTTACCAGTTTTAGCAGTCATTTTCATAGCAATAACACCAGAACCACCACGATTAGTAAGTCTATACTCACCTGCATCAGTTCTCTTACCAATACCTTTTTCAGCTACCACTAAAATCTCTTGTTCATCATTTGCAATAATGTTAGCATCAACTACCTCATCACCCTCATGTTTAAACTTAATACCTCTGACACCACGAGTACTACGACCTTGTTCACGAGTTTTTTCTATCTCAAACTTAATACATTGAGCAAGTTTTGTAACAATAAATAAGTATCTAATATCTTGATTTGCAATTTTTGCTGTGATTAGAGTGTCATCTTCATCAAGAACAATAGCTCTAACACCATTACTTCTAATATTTGAGAACTCACTTAAATTTGTTCTTTTTACAACACCATTTCTAGTAAAGAAAACAAGTCCTTTTTCTTCACTAAAGTCTGTTGTAGGGATAACAGCACATATTTTTTCATCTGCTACAAGGTTTATAAGGTTAACAACTGCCTTACCTTTAGCGATACGACTTCCCTCAGGAATACGGTAAACTTTAATCCAGTGTAATTGACCTCTGTCAGTTACAACAAGTAGAGTATCGTGAGTATTACAAGTAAAAAAGTTTTCTATAAAATCATCTTCATAAGTAGTAACAGCAGTTTTCCCCTTACCACCTCTTTTTTGTTTCTCATAGTTTACAAGTGGTACTCTTTTAATGTAACCTCTATGCGTCATAGTAACTACCATTGGCTCATTCGGAATTAAATCTTCAATATCAATATCATCATAATCATCTTCTATATCAGTTCTTCTTACATCTGTATATGTAGCTGAAACTTCATCAAATTCATCAGAAATGATACCATGTAATACATCTTCACTTTTAAGAATTGATTCTAAATACTCAATAAGTTTTAACAACTCATTTAACTCATTCTCAATTTTTTCAATCTCAAGACCAGTTAAACGACCAAGTCTCATTGCTACGATACTTGCAGCCTGAATCTCACTAAAGTCAAATTCGCTAACTAAGTTTTCTTTAGCTTCCTCTTCACTATTTGAAGCTCTAATAACTCTAATTACCTCATCGATAATATCAATAGCTTTTTTCAGACCTTCTAAAATATGAGCTCTAGCTTTTGCTTTTTCCAAATCAAAAATAGTACGACGAATAATTACAGTTTTACGATGATTTATAAAATGTTTTAAAATATCTATAATTCCAAAAATTCTAGGTTCTTGATTTAATATAGATAGCATGATGATACCAAAAGTATTTTGCATACTTGTTTGCTTGAAAAGGTTATTTAAAACTATTTCACTCATTGCATCTCTTTTTAATTCAATAACAACTCTCATCCCATCACGGTCAGATTCATCACGAATTAAAGAAATACCATCTATCATTTTATCTTTAACAAGGTTTGCAATATTTTCAATTAATCTTGCTTTATTTACTTGATAAGGAAGTTCATCTATTACAATAATCTCTTTTTTAGCTGTTTGCTCAATATGTGTTTTGGCACGAACTTTTATGCGACCACGACCAGTCTCATAAGCATCCATAATACCTTTCTTACCAAAGATAATCCCACCAGTTGGAAAATCTGGTGCTTTAATATGCTCCATTATATCTACTAAAGAGATATTTGGGTCTTTTAAAAGAGCTTTTAATCCATTCATAATCTCAGTAGGATTATGTGGAGGAATATTTGTAGCCATACCAACAGCGATACCAGATGAACCGTTTATAAGCAAGTTTGGAACACGAGTAGGCATTACATCTGGCTCTTTAGTTGTACCATCGTAATTTTCTATCATGTTTACGGTATTTTTATCTAAATCTTTTAGAAGTTCACCGGCATATTTAGTCATACGAGCTTCAGTATATCTCATAGCTGCAGCAGAATCACCATCAACAGAACCAAAGTTTCCTTGACCGTCAACAAGTTGCATACGCATTGAGAAATCTTGTGCCATACGAACAAGAGCATCATAAACTGCCGTATCACCATGTGGGTGGTACTGCCCAATCACATCACCAACTATACGAGCTGATTTTTTGAACTTAGCACCATGAGAAAGGTTAAGTTTATCCATTGCATAAAGAATTCTTCTGTGAACTGGCTTCAGTCCATCACGAACATCTGGCAAAGCACGACCTACGATTACACTCATAGAGTAATCAAGATAGCTATTTTGAAGAGTTTCTTCAATATTTATAGTTTGAATATCGTCGTTATTTAACAAATCGCTCATTTAAACACCTAAAAATAAAATTGATTTATAATATCTTAAAATCCCTTGGGTTTATATTAATGAGATACTTTTAATCCCAAATATTATTTCTTTTTCTTAGTGATTAAAAATTAATCACTAACTTGACTAATTACTATTTAGATATTTGTATAATTTGATCAGATAAACTATCTGGAGCGTGGGAACGAGAAAATTTAAATATGATACAATACAAAAATAAAATATCTGGAGATATAAGATGAAAAGAGTAGAAGCTATTATTAAACCATTTAAACTAGAAGATGTAAAAGATGCCTTAGCTGAGATTGGTATTGAGGGTATGACTGTTAGTGAAGTAAAAGGTTATGGTCGTCAAAAAGGTCATAGTGAACTTTACCGTGGTGCAGAATATGTGGTAGATTTTTTACCAAAAATTAAAATGGAGATGATTGTTGATGAAAAAGATGTAGATCAAGTTACATCTACAATCGTTGAAGCGGCAAGAACTGGTAAAATTGGTGATGGTAAAATATTTGTTAGTGATATTGAACAAATCATCAGAATTAGAACTGGTGAAACAGATACAGAGGCAATATAAGTTTTAAATCTTTCCACTTCCATATGCCATGGCATGTGGAAATACCTTCAAAATATATACATGATTAAATTTTAATCATTTTAATTCTTTAATATAAAAAAATTCAGCTAAAATCCTTATTATAATTAATCAACAAAGGGGGTTTTCATGTTAGAAGCTGATTTTAAATATATCATCGACACTTTCTTTACAATATTTTCTATGGTACTTATCATATTTATGGTACCAGGTTTTGCTATGCTTGAGGCTGGACTTGTTCGTACAAAAAATGTCACCTCTGTTTTAACTATAAATGTAATGATTTATGCTGTTGCATCTTTAGCATTTTTACTTATTGGTTATGACTTAGCTTTTGGTTCATGGGAAAATAACTCTATGAGTATTTGGGCTGCATTTATGTTCCAAATGGCATTTGTTGGAAAAACTATAAATATAATGAGTGGTGGTGTTAGTGAAAGAGTTCGTATAATTCCACTAGCTATTTTTGCTGTAGTTATGGGTGGATTAATCTATCCTACAGTTGTAAATATCGGTTGGGGTGCAGATATGATAGCTGGAACTTTTATTGACATCAATATGTACGATTTAGCAGGTTCAACCATCATCCATTCAACTGGTGGTTGGGCTTTACTTGCTGCTATCCTTATAATTGGTTCTCGTCGTGGAAGATATAAAAATGGTAAAGTTAGAGTTATCCCCGCTTCAAATATTCCTCTTGTTGTTCTTGGAGCATTTTTACTATGGATAGGTTGGTTTGGATTTAACGGTGGTTCTGTTGGAAGTATTTCAAGTGTAGAAAATGCCAATCTTGTAGCAAAAACTATCATGAATACAAATACAGCAGGACTTGCCGGTGCAATAATCGCTGGAATACTAATGTATGTAAGATATAAACTTTTTGATATTACTATGATTTTAAATGGTGCTTTAGGTGGTCTTGTTGCTGTTACTGCTGGGCCTGATTTATATGATGTTTACACACCATTTATTATCGGTCTGATTGGTGGTACGTTAGTTGTAATTATGGTTCCTATTTTTGATAAACTTCAACTTGATGATCCTGTTGGGGCATTATCGGTTCACCTTGTAAATGGTATCTGGGGAACTTTAGCTGTTGGTATCTTTGTTGATAATGTGTCATTTTTAGACCAACTAAAAGGTGTAGTAGTTGTCGCAGTATTTGCCTTTACTACTTCATATATAGTTTTATTTTTAATAAATAAAATCTCTACTTTTAGAGCAGAAGATGATGTTCAACTTGAAGGGATGGATGTTAATGAGTGTGGTGTAGAAGCCTATCCTGAATTTAAACGCTCTATATAATTATAATATAATGAGCAAAGCCCATTATATTAGCAGGGACTCAAAGTCCCTACAACCCCCTAAAGCTACAAAAGATTAATCTTTTGAGAAATTTTAAATATTCTTATTTAACATTTATGTAATACTCTTTTAGATAATATCCTTTTTATGATTAGACATAGCAGTTCCTTTTTTCTTTCTCTAATAATTCATACATCAATTGCATTTGCACTTTTTTTTGTGTGGAAAAATATACCACCATTTGAAAAAGAGATAGAAAAAAAGATTCCAGTAAAACTATCTTGTATAGTTGAGCCTAAACCAAAGCCTATCATAAAACCTAAAAAAATAATAAAACCAATCCCACCTAAACCAAAGCCAATTCCAAAAAAACCAAAGAAAAAACCTAAACCAAAAGTAAAAAAGAAAGTTATTCCTAAAAAAATAATACCAAAAAAAATTGTTCCTGTTGTTAAGGATATAATTAAACCTCAAGAACCAATTATTGTTGAGAAAAAAACAAAAAAAATTGAAATAACAGAAGAAAAAATAGAGATAACTACTGAGGTGCATCAAGAGAGTTCTCATGACAAGAAAATAAGACTTGAAAAAGATTATTTAAATGAGCATATACAACAAATTTCAAAACTTCTACAAGAGAATCTATATTATCCAAGGTCAGCTAGAAAAAGAGGGATAACAGGAGAGGTTATTGTTAAATTTAAACTCTCTACTAATGGAATAACTAACTCAATAGAAATCATCTCTACAAATAGTGATATATTATCTCGTGCAGCTATAAAAACTATAAAAAATTTATCAGGTAAATTTCCAAAACCAAAAGAGGAACTAATTCTTCATGTTCCTATAAACTATAAACTAAGAAGATAAAAAATTAATTTGAGATAAGTTCTATATCTTTAATCG